>JBBSNU010000049.1:0-14065 GCA_038260455.1 Chroococcales cyanobacterium
AAAAAAGCTGTAGAAAGGCTAGAAGTCAAAGTAGAAAACGGTTTTATCAATTTAGAACAACTTTTAAAATACCAAGGCGCGGATATTAAGCAACAAATTTCGGAAGTTGTCGAAAAGATGACATTTGAGAATCATCGCCTAGTATTAGTGCGGGCTTACGGGTTATTTACACAAGCAATTCAACGAATGCGATCGGCTTTGCAACTCCAAGATATCAACCGCCGCAATGCGGAAATTGATGCGGCGCGGGGGATGTTGTTTGAGGCTTTAGCAGACTACAAAAATCCGCAGTTATTAGAAGAAACTTGTGCGGCGGGACGGTTGCGGCGGTTAGAGTGCAGTTGGGCGATCGAGCAAAGTATCATTGTCACGTATCAGGTGCAGAATGAATTTGGTGCTGCGGGCGATCGGCTTTCTCAACTTCAACAACAAATCCGTCAAGATGGCCTCGGTATTATACAATGCTGTGACTCCGATGAAGAGCTAGATTTTCTCTTTCCTGAAATCACGCGAATTCACAATCACGATTTAGCCGCCTTAGACATTTGGCTTAATCAGATTGAATGGACTCAAGCTTTGCCGCCAAGTGAGTTAAAGCAGTTGCAGAGTGCTGATTTCAGCAAATCAAACTTGGCTGTTGTTGAAGATAAAAAATCAGCAACAACAGCTTTAGCAATACCAGATGAACAGTTATTTTATGAAAAATTGAGGCCGAAGTCTCATTTTTATGCGCTTTACACTCAACTGGAATTTATGCTCTATCCGCAGCAACGAAAAGAGCATGAAAATTATATTATTGAGCAAGGGGAAATAGCTGGTCATAAAAGTTTAGTAGCGTCGAATTTGGAAAAAGCCTCAGATTTGGCTGTTGCTAATCTTTTTTACTACTTCAGAGTCCGGGATGAATCGGAAGAATCGGAAGAATCAGAATTAGTTAACGCCTGAAGTTAAATCTGCAAATTTTAGGCTCAGATTTCCCATTTTTCAATCTATAAACTATGGAGGCATCGCAAAATGGATGAATTTGTTAGAAAAGCAGCAGCACTAGGATTACCCGCAATTATGCTGGTAATTGTGATGGCAACTACAGGTTTAGCAGGTGCGGCTGCAATTACAGCAGCTTTAGCAGCTTTAGGTGGCCCAGCAGGTATGTTAGGCGGAATCGCACTGCTGGGAATCATCGGTTTAGCTACAGAAACATTACTCGGTGGCTGCTGGGACTAGGAATTTCTACCCTGTAGTTCTTCTTTATTGGTATGATTTTCATTGTGTTGGCTTTTGTTTTCAAACAGCGTTATATTGGTATTTTCACGAGTAGCAATAATTTACTTCTGTTTTGTACAAAAAGTGATACAATTAACCAACTTCGGGACGAAATTATAGAAGATTGTCATCCTAAACCTCCTATTCCCCGCTCCTCTCAGTCTCCACCCGCACCGCCTTCTTTGCCAAAATGATTTACAGTTTGCTAGAGTCATGAACCAGTGAATTGGTATTAGTACCCTTTTTTGTGGTCATGACTGTAATTCGGGGAGCATCTCAATGAATGCGAAAAAGCAATTTCTTTACAGTGCGAGCGTCCCCGCTCGCGAGTGTTGGATAGATCGCGAGCGGGGACAGCACTATAAAATCAAAACTGAGATGCTCCCGTAATTCGCTCTCAAAAATTCTTGTGGCTCTTGAGAGTTGACAATTAAACCAGCCTAAATGTCAAGGCTGACAAAGACTTGATTTACTTTATTACACATCTATTCAAATTTTGAGACAGATTGAGCTCTTGATTTAGCATAGTAAGTGAGGAAAAACCTCCTAAAAATCTGATTGATAGGTGGTAAATGTCTGTTAAATATCGCCAAACAACTTTGGATTAGCGCCAAGTGTCTAATACAAAAACCTCCGATCGATTGTAACCCGGCTCGTTTGGTCTGTGCATTACTACACCTGTACTTTCAGTGCGAAAATGCCGATCGACCATTTTACCATAAGCGACATCATGGCTCGTATTCACTCCAGCCATCAGACGCAACATTTTTTGACTCGCCCCAAACGCTTCACAGACATCCAGCAACTGTTCAAATCGATCGCCTGCGCCAACACCCGATCGCACAACTCCAAATTTGACATAACATACATTAGAACCAGCTTCGCTACCCGCACCGCAATGACAAACAGCAAATCCCGCCAAACCCTTGTCATCCCACAATAAAACCGTATCGCCCAAATTTTGAGCCTCAACCGCCAAAATCTCCCGCGATAAATCCAGCCCTGCATAAATACCATCCGTCAATTCATAACATTCTTTCAGACAGTGCGATCGCTCCTGTGAATTTAATTCAGAATATTTTATTATTGGAAAATCCCGCTCCACAAACTGAATTGGTTTTGCCATAATGAAAGTCAAAAAACGCGGGTAAAACCCGAATTTATGATAAAGCCCGTGATGTTTTGGACTGTTGGGAAAAGTAAATAACCCCGCCTGTCGCGTCCCCCATTCCGAGAATTTGTCGATCGCACATTCAATCAAACCTTGAGCAACACCTTGATTCCAGAAGTCAGGATGAACGCTCAGCGGCCCCAAAAAACCCACACTCCCCCAACAAACAGCTATATTCGAGCCAACTAGCTGCCCGTCAACCTCTGCTGCGAAGGCCGCCGCGCGATCGACTAACCATCGCGTTTGAACATACTTCGCATCACCACAAAAATCCGTCGGTTGAGGCAATCCAATAAAAGTACCAAAAGCCAGTAGAAAAATATATTCAGCCGCCGCCAACTCATTTTCTTGAAGCAGTCGAATAGAGATATTCATTGTGTGCGATATCCGTTAAAAAAGCGAACAGTGATGCAATCATATATATTAAATCTTTCGCATAAATCTTTGATTTAGATTGAAACCGCCCGCTCATTATTGCGGACTGAAGTCCGCACTACGAACTAATACCATTTTTCTAAAGATTTGCTGATGAAGTCTTAGCCCCCCCCCTTAGTAAGGGGGGGTTGGGGGGGTAATATCTAGCGCTACTTTATGAAATTGGTATAATCCAATATCGATCAATCCACCGGACACGATATAAGTCATTACAAAATGACTTCGTAATGTTCCACTGTTGGAAAAGGATCGTAAAAGTGATGCAATAAAGAACGCCACTTTTGATAATCTGGCGATTCTCGAAATCCCACAGTATGGTCTTCCAAATTCTGCCATCGTACCAGCAGAATATAACGATTTTTGCTCTCTATACACCGTTGCAGCTCGTGCGAGATATACCCCGGCATAGAAGATATAATAACTGAAGCTGTTTTGAAAGCACTTTCAAACTCAGCAGCCATATTAGGTTTAACATCAAGAATTGCAACTTCTAATATCATAGTCTTAAGGTGAATTGCGCCTGAAACTTTCTTGACTAGCGGCATTTTCTATCTGGTTCCGAAATAGATCGAGCATTCCGATAACTTCTCCGTGTAACTCTAGATATTCATCCCTATCAAACACCGAATAATTACCATGTGCAATTTCGTTCCTTGTCTTTAAAAGCTTAGTATCAATTAATACCGACTTAGTAGAGTAGATTGAAAAGTCAATTCCCAGAATATAAGTTATTTCTTTTAAGATTTCCGAAGATAGATTTGATGCAGTAGATATTGTATCTTTAGGTAGGATACATCTTTGATTCAATTCGGAAATAAAGAAGTCACAAACAGGTATATACAATGATGGCTTATTTGTCTCTTTTGCCTCCTTAAGTTTTTTTTTCATAGCCAAAGCCAAAAAATTACTAGAAAGCTGCTGATAGGTAAGATTTTTTGAGATCACATATTCTAGATAAGAGTTGGCTGCTAATTTGACAAAACCTTCCCAATGGGAATAGAGAATACATACTCCACTCCGAACTAATGCTTTATGTCTTTGCTCAGAAACATTTTTCGCTTCTATCAAAGATTTCATTTCTGAAAGTTCCTTTTTTCGCCAAACAAGATCGGTAGCCAATCTGTCACTTAATTCTTCCTCTTTTCGGATCTTCATGAAGGGGAAAATTCCTCTCTACCAAGGGGAATAAGATAGGGTAAGCGTCTTGCTGCATTAACTCCAGCTCCCGACCACTTTTGATAAGTTTGATGTGACCAAATACTTTTGATACGATTACGTATTTCGTCTGTTGGAAGCGGATTTTGATAGTTGTATCCAATTCCTAGTGCTACCACCTCATATGCAGATAATAGAAACCCTCCCAGGAATTTCTTATTCTCCGATTTATATCGCTTGAAGCTGTCGTCCCCCATAGCTTCATTAAGCATACTGAATGTCACATCAAACGCTCTCTCTATGCGGGTGCTATCCAAATCTTTTTCAACAGCCATTTCACGCATTCTAGCCGTTAGGAACTCGTTAACATCACCGCCAAGCGTTTGAATACTGGCATCATCTCGATCGAAGAAAAGAATAAAACGCAATACTAATTCCATATCATACTGTTCTTCATAAAGTCTATCGCTCAAAGCAATGCAGCTTTTAAATGAGTCGCGATCGGCCAGTGAACGCATCAAATCATACAATGTTTTATTCAACATTAAAAGAATGCAATTTCTTACTTCTTGTGGTGTAGCAATTGACCCTCCTGTATTTAGTCGCTGAAATAGTTCATATTTAATCATTTTATCGCTTTCTTTTTCAACAATATTGACCGATATTTTGGCTCGCTTGATCAATAAACGCTGTGCCTGACTAAAAGAGTTATCTTTGTCGTCTGGGTCGTTCCATTTTTTACCTTTCAAGGAAGGCAAGTATGTGGTTTCTTGTAAAGTGAAAAAAGATGTTTCTTGCTCTTGATTGTCGGGCTTAAAAAGACCGACAAATTCATAGATGGTTGAGAGTCTCTGCAAACCATCGATCACATCCCAAATTCCATCATCTCTTTGACTGACAAAAATTGGTGGAATCGGTATACCTAAAAGAATTGATTCTATAAAAGTGGATTTTTGATAATCCGACCAACGAAAAAACCTTTGAAAATCTGGGTGAATATCGATTTCCTTATTCTCATAAAGACTGATCCACTCGCCAATAGACATTGAGTAGCTATCTGTCCGAATTTCTTGCCTTGTTTTGTCAATTTCTTCTTGTAGAGGCATGGTTTAAGCAGTTTTAAGTATTATTATGTATAGCTATTATTGCAAAATGGCAATACTTAGACATTATATCACTAGGCGAACATCTGAAAAAACGATCGCCTAGTGATATAATCAAATTTGCTCTTAAACAAAAATCATTTTGTTTTGTGGGGGGCATCCTGCTGGTGATTGAGACTCGTGCAAGATGTGAATTTCAATCACGATCGAGCTTCGATCGCACGAATCGATTCCAACTCCCCTAAAAGAGGCAATCCAGAGGCGACAAGCTCTGGCGGCGGAACCTGACGTGGTGAAGTTTCCAGGTATTTTCCGTCATGAATCAGCGACACAACGTTCATCCGGTGAGGGCGGGTGTAATAGCGGTGGGTTGGTTCCGTCTTTTGCCGTTCTTGCAAGCTCTCGTTAGCAATCTTCTTGCGTAGTTTGACGATCGCATCCATAATTGCTTCAGGCCGCGGCGGACATCCAGGCACATAAACATCCACCGGAATTAGTTTGTCCACACCCCGCACCGCCGTAGGAGAATCGGCACTAAACATTCCGCCTGTAATCGTGCAAGCCCCCATTGCAATCACATATTTGGGCTCCGGCATTTGTTCGTAAAGCCGCACCAAAACAGGAGCGTACTTCATCGTAATTGTGCCTGCGGTAATCATCAAATCTGCCTGTCTGGGAGACATCCGGGGAAATACACCGAATCGATCCAAATCGAAGCGGGAAGCGAGCATGGCGCTAAACTCAATGAAGCAGCAAGCCGTGCCAAACATCAGCGGATACAAACTCGACATTTTTGCCCAGTTGCTCATGTCATCGACTGTTGTGAAAATCACGTTTTCCGATAGCTGCTGCGTGACTTCGGGATAAGCAGTTGGATTGGCGATCGACAAATCTTCAGAACCAATATCTAGTGTCATGTCAGGTAAATTCATGTTGACAAAACTCCTCGATCGATATAGCTGTTGGTTGTTAGTTGACAGTCTAATTCTGGCATCGCATTTGAGATCCTGCCACTAACTATCAGATATCTCGATACTCTCCCGTCCCCCTATCTCCCGATATCTCATAACAGGGAATTTATCTGCGTAGCAGCTTAGTTTACGGCTGAGTCATTTTCAAATTATCGCGAAAGCTTTTCAATTTTATTAAGTATGTTCGCAAACTTCTGACCAAAAAATGTGAGTGCGATGATCGCCCACCCCCAGCTTTAAGCGAACATCCAAATCCCTCGCCCTCCCCCTTCTTGCAACTTTGTGGCAGGCTATGATTGACAGTTGCGAGCTTTTAACAATCTAAATGCTAAACACAACCAACATAATTTCCAGCCTGCTGTTATTTATCCCAGTTTCGATCGCCGGACACTTTCTCGGCTGGGAATCCTCCACAATCTTCATTACATCAGCCTTAGCCATCATCCCCCTAGCCGCCTGGATGGGCACGGCTACCGAAGAAATCGCCGTCGTCTTGGGCGCCAACTTGGGGGGTTTGCTGAACGCTACCTTCGGAAATGCCACAGAATTAATTATCGGCATCGTCGCCCTCAACGCCGGATTAATAGATGTTGTCAAGGCCAGCATCACCGGTTCAATTATCAGCAACTTACTGCTGGTGATGGGATTTGCGATGCTGCTAGGTGGCTTGCGCTACAAAGAACAAGAATTTCAGCCAACAGTCGCACGGCTGAACGCTTCAGCGATGAACTTAGCCGTGATTGCCATTTTGGTGCCGACTGCTGTTGATGTCACCTCTGTCGGCATTCCACAGGCCACTATGCAGAACCTCTCTAGCGCTGTGGCTGTAATCCTGATTGTCGTCTACGTACTGACGCTGCTGTTTTCGATGAAAACCCACAGTTATCTGTACGATGATGGGGTGGCAGAAGTTGAAATGCTGGAAGAATTAGCCGAAAGTAACTTAGCACCAGACAGTCCCGATCACAAGGTGAATCTGCCGTTGTGGATTGGGGTACTGTTGGCCTGTACGCTGATGGTGGCGATCGAGTCAGAATTGCTGGTGAGTACCCTAGAAGAAGCTACCGCCACTTTGGGGCTGACATCACTGTTTACCGGGGTGATTTTAGTGCCGATTATTGGCAATGCAGCCGAACACACGACGGCGGTGACGGTGGCGATGAAAAATAAAATGGATTTGTCGGTTTCTGTGGCCGTGGGTTCGAGTTTGCAAATAGCTTTGTTTGTTGCGCCGGTGTTGGTTTTGGCAGGTTTTATCTTGGGCAAACCGATGGACTTGGACTTCAACCCGTTTGAACTCGTAGCGGTGGCGGTGGCGGTGCTGATCGCTAATTCTATCAGTTCTGATGGGAAGTCTAACTGGCTCGAAGGTACTTTGCTGTTGGCAGCTTATGCGGTTTTGGCGCTGGCGTTCTACTTCCATCCGGTAATCGAGGGACTTGTTTAACCAGGCTTTCTCGTGCTGAAGGAAGAAGCAAGATGCTAGAAGGAATACCATTTTTCTAAAGATGTGCTATTGATGAAGTCTTAGCCCCCCCGCGAGTTCGGGGGGGTTGGGGGAGTAATATCTAGCGCTACTTTCTGAAATTGGTATAAGATGGTGGATTTTCAAACTCTCCTCCACTCTTCCGACTCAAAAGCCTCTCCGTTTTCCAGTATTTTTTTGACGATTTGCCAGCGTCCTCTTCCAGAGACTATATAATGTTCTCAAAGAGGACGCTGGCACTACAAATGCTTGCTCGATGTTCCCCGGACGCTCTGCCCTCAAACTTCTTTTTTTTAAAGTGGTCGTGGCGATCGTACAATTGAAATATAGCTGCCGTAAGTTATAGAAAAAAACCGGATTCGCACTCGCGATCGAGACTTTACTCCTTCTGCTTGGCTCGATCGACCCTTCTGAACTTCAATCAGCGAGTGCTGGTCAGTAACTCAGGGCTGAAGCCACTGAGCTTGTAAGAGAAATCAAGCAAGCTATACTGACCAGCTATAGCCTTAACTGGCTACGTTATTTAGGTCACGACACCCGCTTGATGCGAAGCTAGTCCCTTGCCCTGTCGCTAGTAGTTAAACAGTCTTAAAGTCACTCTCGACAGTGCTGCTAGCCCAACAAGCCTTTATAACATTGACCGACAAGCTAACATTACCCCGAAAGGGAGGCTCGTGAGAGCAAAACATTATGCGTACAGGACTGGGAGATTTGAAACGGTAACTGTCCCGTTGAAAGTGCAACACAACAGCACACCGAATCAACCAGTTCCAAGGCGGTAATGGAAAGATTCAAGGCGGTTGAAACCGCCGGGTAGCGCCCTCTCAGGACTAAAGTCGCGCTCGTTTCCCGCATACCGTATTTCTTTTTATGAGTGTTGTACTAGGTGTGCTACGATCGTCACAAGCTGAAGATTGAGTATAAGTAGACAACGTAAAAACTTAACTAGGTTGTTGAGCGTGCAGTCACCCCTCTGGGAAAGCTCGCACTCGAACAAAAACCGAACTAGATAAAAACGACTAATCGAATACGGTAGGGCATACCGGAATTGACGCTTGAGGAGAAGACACCTCTACTGAAAGCTGGAGCAATCCAGTCGCCAGTAAGTGACTTCGCCCAAGCAAGAATCTCAGTCACAACACAGTGCTGAGAATGCCCGAGTAAAACTTGATAGAGCAACCTCAATCAGGGTTATGTGGCTTCGTGAGTTATTGCCTCAATCCCAAATGCCCGAATCCCTCCGATCCAGCCAACTCTGGTAAACCCGCGTGCATTCACTGCGGGTCTCAACTTTTGTTGGAAGGTCGATATCGGCTAGTCGCGCCTCTCGGAAGCGGCGGCTTTGGCAGAACCTTTGAAGTAGACGACAACGGCGCCCGAAAAGTGATCAAAGTCCTGCTCAAAGAACATCCCAAAGCTGTAGAACTGTTTAAGCAAGAAGCCGACGTATTGGTCAGGCTGAGACATCCAGGTATTCCAAAAGTCGATCGCGACGGTTATTTTATATTTTCGCCCGCTCACAGCACAGAGTCTTTTCACTGTCTGGTGATGGAGAAAATTGCTGGTGCAAATTTGCAAGACTGGTTGAAACATCGGGGCCGCCCGATCAGCGAACAACAAGCTCTCAACTGGCTCAAACAACTGTCGGAAATTTTAGACCAAGTTCACCGACTCAACTATTTTCATCGAGATATCAAGCCGCACAACATTATGTGCAAGCCCAACGGGCAGTTAGTGCTGATTGATTTCGGGACTGCTAGGGAAGTGTCGGCGACTTATTTCGCTAAGGTTGGCCAGGGGGCAAATGTCACTGGTATAGTTTCCCCTGGCTACACACCGCCGGAACAAACTAATGGCAAAGCTGTTCCGCAGTCGGATTTTTTTGCTCTGGGCCGCACTTTTGTTTATTTGCTGACAGGGAAACCGCCGACTGCGTTTCCCGAGAACCCGCGCACGGGCAGATTAATGTGGCGCAAGGGAGCTCCTCAAGTTTCTGACCCCTTGGCTAATGTGATCGATTACCTGATGGCACCTTTTCCGGGAAATCGACCTCAAAGTCCGCAGATGGTTTTGCAGTGCTTGGAGGAAATTAATCTAGACGCAGCAGAAACTCAGTTTCCAACTCAGTTACCGACGACGGGGCAAACTAAAATTCGCCCAAATTCCGGGGGCTCTGGGGCGACGAAGCAGAGTTTGATGAAGCGCATCAGACCTCTGAATTCCGACTTGAACAAGGCCGATAAAGATGCTCTTGATTGGAAAAAGAAGTTGCTCTCAGGCGCTGCTGTTTTGATGCTGGGTATTGGCGCGTCTCAAATTTACGGTTCCATGCGTTACGGGTTGTTTCCGGCAAACCCTGTGTGGCTGCTTTCTAGTTTGCCTAGCAGTCGGTTTTTGGAAAGAAGTTTGGATAATGTCGGGAGTGTAAATGCGATCGCCCTGTCGCCAGATGGTAAAACTTTAGTCAGCGCCAGCTTTGGGACAATTAGGATGTGGAATGTGAAAACGGGACTGCTGGTGCGGACTCTCAATGGGGTGCATTCTCAAAAATCGGTCAAGTCGCTGGCGGTGAGCCCGGATGGCTCGATTTTTGCCAGCGGCGGCGACGACAATAATCTGATTTTGTGGGATTTGAAGACTGGGCGGCGGATTCTGACAATTGCCGCTCACCAAGCCGCCGTCAACGCGATCGCTTTTAGCAGTGACAGTAAAACTCTCGCTACCGGCAGCGATGACAAAACTGTGCGTTTGTGGAATGCCAAAACCGGTACCAGGTTGCGGACTTTGGGCGGCCACGCTGGAGGAGTAAATGCGATCGCTTTGAGCCGAGACGGTAAAACTCTCGCTAGCGGCAGCGAGGACAAGACTGTGCGTTTGTGGAATCTCAACACCGGAGAAGTCAGAAGAATTATCACCGGTCACGGGGGCGCGGTTAATTCTGTGGATTTTAGCCCCAACGGGCAACTTGTGGCTAGTGCGAGCAACGACAATACAATCCGTTTGTCAAACGTGCGAGACGGAAAGCGCACCCGCACTTTTAAAGGGCATTCTAGCTGGGTGAGGACGATCGTCTTTAGCCCGGACAGCCGCACTTTGGTTAGCGGGGGCGGAGATATTATAGTTTGGGATTTGAAGACGGGAAAAGAAAGAGCCACTCTTTCGGGTCACAGTCAGTTTGTGAATTCTATTGCTATTACCAAAGATAGCAAGACTTTTGTAAGTGGCAGTCCCGATCACACTATTAAGATTTGGCGAATGCCATAGTCATACGATTTTAGATTTTAGATTTTAAATTTTAAATTTTAGAATTGGTCATGACTGATTTGATAAAAAAATGCAGCTTGCAATCTGCATTTTTTTTACTGCTGTCATATCCTGTCCGGTCGATTACCCTAACAAAAACAGTTCGTTCGTAGTGCGGACTTTAGTCCGCTCTTGGGTTGCGGACTAAAGTCCGCACTACGAACCAATTTTTACTGCTGTTATTAGTGCTGTCCCCGCGATCCAAAGTTATTAGGAATAAAAATTTAATAACTTAAGCGATTGCTCGTTACTTTCGCTCTGCCTGGTAATGCAGATCCGGAGGAAGAGCCTCCTTTTTTCTTGCAACTTACAGGAGAGAGGACTGTAGGAGGTGTTTAAGTTATTAAGTTTTCGATCCTTAGTGCAGCTTATGCCCTAGAGCATTACTTTTTGGAAACTAACCGCTAATGACGCTAAACAAGACCATCTCAAAGATAAAATATGGACTGTATTAGGGAGCCTCCCACTTATGTAAAAATCGTTTTTCATGAGTGCTGTAATCCCTCGCTTAATGATACATAGCCGCGAGTGGGGACAGCACTCATACCACAGCAAAATTGAGATTTTTCCATATCTTGCCAATTATCAATTATCAATTATCAATTATCAATCAATACGGTTCACTTAAGATTGTCATTGCGAGGAACGTTAGCGAAGCGATCCGTTCGCCGAAGGCGTCCCCGTTCCCCGTAGGGGTTCCCGAAGGGTAGGGTAGGAAAGCAATCGCAGGATCTATTTTTCATAGTTTTTTACCGCCTGGATAGTCTTAAGTAAACCGTATTGAATTATCAATTATCAATTATTAAATGATATCAGATCCTATCGATTACCCGGACAAAAACGGATCGGTGCGGACAAGAGTACGCAGAATGAAAGCGGACTAAAGTCCGCACTACGAACTAATTTTATTGCAGTCAATCGAAGGGGCATAATATGAGCCAGAAATCAAGCAAAGAGATTTTTGATCTTATCCCAAAAGTCCCCGCCCGTTTTTGGCAAATTCATCTACAGTTTGCTGGGACAATTCGTGAACTGCCATTGCTTGCAACACGTCAAAAGGTAATGTCAAATGATCCGCGCCTGCTAATAAAGTCTTGACTGCTTCTTCCGGCGATTTGATGCTGGCTGCCAAAATTTCAGTATTTGTTTTCTGTAAAACATTTGCCATATCCCGCACCAAGGCAAAACCGTCTCCTAGGAGTCTGGTGGCGCGATTCACGTAGGCGATCGCATATTTTGCGCCGGCTTCTGCAGCAACAACGGCTTGGGCGGCGCTGTAAATAGCTGTCACCGCACAAGGAATTTCCCCCGACAAATAGGCTACTGCTTGGAAGCCCGCCGCTGTTGCTGGAATTTTCAAAACTGTTTGCCGCCCGATCGACTCAAAAGCAGCCTTTCCTTCTGCTACCATGCCATCAAAATCCGATGCCATTAGCTGATAGTACACTTCTCCAGAAGTCAGTTGTGCCAGTTGTTTGAGTGTCTCATCAGGAGATAGCTCGCTTTTTGCCAAAAGTGTCGGATTAGTAGTAATTCCCGCAATCCATCCGAACTCGATCGCCCGTGCGGCAGTTGCTATAATTGCAGTATCAACATAAATTGCCATCGGCTCTACACCTTTAGTTTCTTAAGAATTTCCAGACGCTTGCTTTCAGCTTGAGATAAATTTGAGCAAAATTCATTAGACAAGCTTTAACAATATCAGAATCTCGGAAATCTTACTCTTAAGTAAATATAACAATTCAGTGATGTGCATCACAAGCAGTAGCGTGGGAGCTGAGAATGCGTAATATCGTGTCTGCTCTCACGACTACAATTAAATTGGTTTTGTAGTGACGAGGTTAGTCCCCAGAAAAGTCACAAAACTCAAGTCCTCACTACCAACGCGCTGCGGGTTATTTTCTCGGACATAATACGATCTGGGAATTTAACAAGATTTACGTAAAAGAACCTGGTTTTTGAGGAAAAGTGCATAAGTTCTGGTGAAGATAACTTATCAATGAACTCAAAACTTAGAAGTTTGTTGGTAATTGTGATTGTTGGACACAGAAAAATTTAATTTCCGAATCCCGGATACAGATAAGTTACATTTGTAGTAGGGGTTATGTATGCGATCGCTCCAGGAGGTGACTCAGAAATGACCGAACAAGAAAATCAGCAGCGACAAGTCAGCCTTGAGACATTTTCAGAACAAGTCCCGTTAGAAGAAGCAGCAGCAGTCGCTGAAGAATCGTCGATAAATCTTAATTCTGAAACTCTGCCTCAATTGGTTGAAAATAACGCCGAAGACCGTTTGAAGGCTCTAGGCCGTTTGATGATGGTGAGCCTAACTTGGTCGCTGGCAGAACTTTCCAAACGCAAGTAAGCTGTGAGTTGCATTGAGAATTTTGCTTCAATCAAAACTTACCAGAAAGAATTGGTTTAAAGCCTCTCACTTCTAGGGAGAAATTAAAATCAGACTATTCATTACTCCAATCCTCTTCCTTCCAGGTCAAGTGCTGTCAACTGTCAACTGTCAACTGTCAACTGAATGAAAGCTTCTTTTTAAGCAAATTAGTTCGATCGTTCGGACTAAATTCCTGTATCTAAGGACTGAACTCTTCAACCGAGCGCCGATAATTTTTATTTTATTCCTTCAAACGGCCCCAAAAAAGTCGGTTTGGGACGGGTAACGCGCACTTCCCAAAGCGCTTTGAGGACTGCCAAAAATTCGCGAAAACTGTAACGGATCATGCTAGATTGGCGAAATTTCCCCCAATCGGGGGTTCCCAAACCGATCGCCTGTACAACTGGCGACAGGTATAAACAGCGCGGGCTATGTGAAAGTTTTGAGTCACCAAAACAGCCTGGGTGATGCCAAAAATCTCTTTCGCCCGATAGCAGCTTTCGTAGGTACTCAAGCCGGCATAATCGAGAGTGATATTATTTGGCGGTACGCCCTGTGCTTCAGCGTACTCCTGCATTGCTTTGACTTCGTTGTAGTCTGGGCTGCTGTTGTCTCCTGTCATCAAAATTTGGCGCACTCGCCCGGTTTTGTACAAATCGACGGCCGCTTGCACTCGATCGGCTAACATTGGAGTCGGAGTCCCATCTTCCCAAATTCCAGCACCAAAAACAATGGCGATGGGTTCTGCTGGAACGTTAGCTATATCGCTGTGACGGTAGTTGCTGGTAACAA
>JBBSNU010000050.1:0-14027 GCA_038260455.1 Chroococcales cyanobacterium
GATTTTAATCGTCGGAGGCGTAGGAATCGTCATCGGTTTAGCCATTTGGGGCAAAAATGTAATTGCCACAGTCGGCGAAAAGATCATCCAACTGCAACCCAGCGGCGGATTTTGTGCGGAATTAGCCACCGCCACCACAGTTTTGCTAGCATCCCGCTTCAGTTTGCCAGTTTCCACATCCCACGCTTTAGTCGGTGCGGTTGTCGGAGTCGGACTGATCAAAGCTTGGAAAACAGTACGCTGGAAAACTTTGCTGTCAATTGGTTCGGCTTGGCTGGTCACTCTTCCGATCGCAGCGGCTTTGGGTGCTAGCATTTTTAGCATCGCCCAATGGATTTTAGCCAGATGAACGCCATAGGTTCGTAGTCAGGACTTCAGTCCTCTCAGGGATGCGGACTAAAGTCCTCACTACGAACCTAATTACGTTTGTAGTCAGGACTTCAGTCCTCTCAGGGATGCGGACTAAAGTCCTCACTACGAACCTAATTACGTTTGTAGTCAGGACTTCAGTCCTCTCAGGGATGCGGACTAAAGTCCTCACTACGAACCTCAATCACTTAATTTCCTTCTCCAAGCAAAGCTTTAGCTGTCGAGCCAGCACCTCAACACAGGGCTTTCTCAACATAGTCAGGTGATTCCCCGGAACTCGAATCACCTCTACTTGTTCCGTCGTTAAATCCCTCCAGCCAAGAGTCGGATCTTGATGGCTCGTGCTTAACTTTTCCCCGGAGCGAAACAGAGTAATTCGGTGCGGATAAATTTTCGGTACATAGCTGAGAGTTGCTTGACTGTTAGCCTGAAATACAGTAAACATTGAGGGAATTGTCAGCTCGCGCCAGCTTTTTTGGTTTGATTCCTGAGATAAGATGCTCACCATAACAGCCTGTTTCCAATTCCAGCCATGCCAAAACTTAGCTACAAAATTAAGCAGCTTATTTAACTTAGGAAACCGACCAGCAATACCGCCAACTTGCACATTTTCCGCAGCAGCAACCAAGCGAAAATAATCTACGACAAAAGGCCAGATAGAGCGCGAAACAGTAGTCAGAATAAACTTGCAGCCGTCCCAAAAAGAAGGTTTGTTAGCAGAAACGGGCGCTAAAGTATCCAGCACAGCAAGTAAAGCCACTTCATCCCCCGCTGCGAGCAACTGTTGAGCCATCTCAAAAGCAACCAAACCTCCAAAAGACCAGCCTCCTAAAAAATAAGGCCCTTTTGGTTGAACGGTACGCAAGGCTGCGATGTAGTCAGTCGCCATGTCTTCAATGCTAGTTAGCGGAGAACTTTCGCCGTCAATTCCTTTGGGTTGCAATCCGTAAAACGGTTGATTTTCTCCTAGCCCAAACGCTAACTCGCAATAAGGAAATATGACACCAAAGATGGGATGAACGCAGAAAAAAGGCGGTTTTTCGCCGCGAGGTTTAATGGCCACTAAAGGCGACCATTTCCCAGCATCTGTTCCTGAATATAGCGAATCTGCTAAACCTTCAATTGTTGGATTTAAAAACAGAGCAGACAGGCGTAATTCGCGCTCAAATTGCTGGTTAATTTCATCGATAAGGCGAATTGCCAGCAGGGAATTTCCACCCAAATCGAAGAAGTTGTCGCTAACGCCAACAGGCTCTGTGTTAAGGATTTTAGACCAAATTTTGGCGAGGGTTGACTCGGTTGGCGTGCGAGGTGCAATGCAGCTTTTATCTGTCAAATTGCTAGTGAGATTCTCCGGCGATTTTAGGCGGTTGCGATCGATTTTGCCATTGGGAGTTAAAGGCAGAAAGTCGATCGCCACAAACGCATGAGGAATCATGTAATTGGGCAGCTTTTCCTTGAGAAAACTCCGCATTTCCAAGGGATTGAGCGCCTGAGTCGGATTCGGGACGACATAGGCAACTAGGCGCTTGTTTCCCGACAAATCATCTTCAGCAACCGCCACTGCTTCTTTGACTGCTGGATGCTGCATCAACAGCGCTTCAATCTCTCCTAATTCTATTCGATACCCGCGAATTTTTACCTGTTCGTCAGTGCGGCCTAAAAACTCAATATTGCCGTCTGGTAAATAGCGAGCTAAGTCACCTGTTTTGTAAATTCGTTCTCCGGCTTTCTCGCTAAACGGATTAGGAATAAATCGCTGGGCGGTTAATTCGGGCAAGTTCAGGTATCCTCGCGCTAAACCAGCACCGCCGATATACAATTCACCGGGAATTCCCACGGGTACGGGCTGTAAATGTTCATCTAAAATATAGAGTTGAGTGTTAGCAATTGGGCGGCCGATTGGCGGTTTTTGCCGTGAAGCGAAGCTATCCCGCAGTTCATCGCCAATTTCGGCAAAACTCGACCACACAGTCGCCTCTGTAGGGCCGTAAGCGTTAAAAAACCTGCGCCCAGAAGCCCAGCGTTTCACAACATCCGGGGAACAGGATTCGCCAGCACATATAATTGTTTGCAGTGCTCTAAGTTCGGCGCTTGGAAGCACAGCTAGCAGCGAAGGCGGGAAGGTAGCGTGGGTAATAGCATTGTCCTGCAAAAAATGGATTAATGTTTGTCCGGGTAACAAAGATTCTTTCCGGGCACAGTAAAGTGTTGCTCCGCTTCCCAAGGCCATGACAATCTCAAAAATTGAAGCATCAAAACTCAGGGATGCGAATTGAAGAATGCGGTGACTTGAGTTTAAGTTAAAAGCTTCTCTTTGAGCTAAAACTAAATTATAAAGTCCGCGATGTTCGATTAAAACGCCTTTGGGTTTTCCGGTTGAACCGGATGTGTAAATGACATAAGCCAGGTTTTCTGGTACGATATTTAAAGTTAAGTTGGCGGGGCTTTGTCGGGCGATAATTTCTCGGTCTGAGTCCAAACAAACTATTGTAAAAATTCCTAAAGATTCCGGCGCATTCAAGTTTTGTGCTAAGTGCTGCTGAGTTACCAAAATCGACACGCCAGAATCTTCTAACATGAATTTAAGGCGCTCTTGAGGATAAGTTGGATCTAAAGGCAGGTAGGCTGCACCTGCTTTGATAATGCCTAAAATTCCGACGATCGCGTCTAAAGAACGTTTTACACAAAGGCCCACTAAAACTTCGGGTTTTGCTCCTAATTGCTGCAAGTAATGGGCGAGTTGGTTGGCTCTGCTGTTTAGTTGGCGGTAGGTTAACTGCTGGTTTTCAAAGACGGCGGCTACAGCATCGGGTTCGCGCTCGACTCGCTCTTCAAATAGCTGAGGGAAACACTGATTTTGCGGATAGTCTCTCTGAGTCTCATTCCAATCAATTAATAATTGCTGGTATTCTGCGGCTGTCAGCAAAGGCAAGTCGTTGAGGCGCTGTTTGGCATTGGCAACAATGGCTTCTAGCAGCGTTTGGAAATGTCCCGCCATCCGAGCAATTGTGGCGCTATCGAATAAGTCGGTACTGTAGACAAATTGCCCTTGAATAATTCCTGCATCTTCCCACAAGTTGCACTCTAAATCTAGCTTGGCGGTTCCGCTGTCAAAGTCGTGAAGCGTAGCTATCCCGTAGGGAATCGCCCTAAAAGCGATTCCCGGCAATTCTAGCGCTGCTACAGGAGTGTTTTGCAGGCTGAAACTAATTTGAAACAGGGGATTGCGGCTCAACTCGCGATCGGGGTGCAATTCCTCAACCAGCTTCTCGAAGGGCAAATCTTGGTGGGCGTAGGCTGTCATCGCGACGTTTTTTATCCGATGCAATACTTCCTGAAATGTCGGGTTTCCCGATAGATCGGCGCGCAGCACTAAAGTATTGACAAAAAAACCGATTAATGCTTCGATTTCGCTCTGGTTGCGATTGGCGATCGGCGTTCCTACTGCAATATCTGCTTGTCCTGTATAGCGGTACAGCAAAGTTTGAAAAGCAGCGAGCAAGGTGATAAATAAAGTCGCATTTTCTTGCTGGCTCAATGACTTTAGTGAGTTACTTAAATCGGGAGATAGCGTGATAAATTGTTTGGCCCCCCGGTAGGATGGAACCGCCGGCCTTTGCCTGTCTGTGGGTAGATTGAGTGCGGTAATTCCCTTTAATTGCTCGCGCCAATAAACTAACTGGGTTGCTAATACTTCGCCCTGCAAATATTGGTGCTGCCATTCTGCAAAATCCGCGTACTGCAAAGGCAGTGGTGCGAGGGGCGATCGCCCGTTATTTACAAAAGCCGTGTAGAGCGTTCCCAACTCTCGAATTAGCACTCCAATCGACCAACCATCAGCCACAATATGATGCAAATTCAGCAACAAAATATGTTCGGTTTCCCCCAGTTGTAGCAGCGTTACTTTGAATAACGGCCCGGCGGCTAAATCGAAAGGACTTTGTGCGGCATCGGTAGCGAGTTGCAGCGCTGCGGTTTCCTGCTGAGTGGGCGAGATATTTTGTAAGTCAATTGTAGTGAAAGATACCGTGAAAATCGGATCGATAATTTGTACCAATTCCCCCTCAAACATCGCAAAAGTAGTACGCAAACTTTCGTGCCGCTGCACAATTTCGTTAAAAGTTTGCTCTAAGGCGATTAAATTGAGAGAACCTGTTAAGCAAAGTGCCGTTGAAACATTGTAAAAAGGATTGTCCGGTGCTAATTGATTGAGGAACCACAGCCGCTGCTGAGCAAACGAGGCGGGGAATACAAAAACTTCTGTTTCTTCGGGAAGAGTAAGCTTTTCTTCACCAGCCGGGAGGGAATTGTCGGAAAGATAATGAGTCATATCAAATTCTCAGGCAAGCATCAAAGGAAAGCGCAAACAAACTAGGCTATAACTATTACACAGAGAAGATTTCATCTCTTTGATTAAAATCTTTACCAAGGCAATACTAGACTATAACTCATTTCGATATGCTGCTTCATGCCGAGGTCGGTAACATTCACAAGATGTGTAAAAAACACATCAACATCGTCTATCGCTTTAGCCGTAAGCCGAACTTTTCCGGTTGCTGTTTGAGTCCAAGAAAACGCGGGAATAGCAAAACCATGTGCAAAACTGTGCCTCACTTTCAGAATCTCATTTAGCCTCTGCCGAACGGCTAATCCGCTCAGGCTTCTTGCAGGCCAAACCCAATCACCAATAGGATCGTAGCCCGTGTTTTGAATCAGAAGGTTTCGCGTGTTCTCCGCGTTTGGTGTATTAAATCTTTCAAGTGCGCGCTCCGCCGTATCTCTAGCAATCGAGTGTACAGCATGAAATTTTGGCTCTAAAGGATTTGCAGTTGCCTCGAAAAAATTACGAACGAGTTGGTTTATGTAAGCATCCCATGCAGCAACGAATGCGGCTAGAGCGGAGTGATAGTAGACTTGAGTTTTACTGCGCGATATTGGTTGCAAGCGGGGATCTGTAGCTGTTTCGCGAAGTGTTCTAGCCGTGTTGGACGCTGTTTTGTACTTCAATGCTGCTGGTGACGGCACGGCGATTTCCTAAAGACAATTCACGAACTGTTCGAGTGCATCCCGGTATTTTTTCAGTGGGTCTGGATTCAATTGCACCCGCTCACCTGCGATGTTCTTGGGACCAGGTTTTAACTTATGTAAGGGTGTACCAGTTGTAGCAGCGACAACACAGGCACTGTGATAATCGGGGATTTCAATAAAGGTGCTACTTGGGGATTCTTTAGGGTTTGCAAAAATATGACGATGCTTGTTGTATATATCATCCATCGTCTGCTTAATAGTTTTATTTACAGCTTTAAATGCCTTGCTCGCTTTTCCTTCGTACAAAGTCATCCGGTTGCTCACGAATGTATGTAACTTTGGTACAGGTACACCATCTTCCTTGGCACGTTTTGCAAAGCTGATTCGTGCGTATGGTGCTGTATGTTCATCGGTGATACCATAGAGAAGTGCAACGACATTCTCTATGGCACGACGCGAACTGTCATCGGCTGTAAATGGCACAACAACGCCTTCTGCCGCAACTAAAGCAAGCTGTGTATAAATCGCAAAACTAGGGTTACAGTCAATGACGAAGAGGGTGTCTCGATCACCACTTTGTTTACGGAGAGCAACTGTCAGATCCTGTACCCAAGTTAATACCTGTTTCCAAGCATCAATTGGTATCGAAAGTTGGGATGTCTGTCGGATTGCTTCAGAGATTATTTCGAGGAGATTGTCCCCACATACGAGCCTCAAATTTTCTGGTATGTTCGGATTGAAGTGTTTAGGTTCACACAGGTAGGGTGATACGTCTTCAATCATTTTAAAAGGGGAGTTCAGGCGTGCTTCAAGGTATCCCGCTACCGTCGCACGCGGAGTTTTAGTGTTCAAAGAACGTATTGCATTTGGGCTAGTGAGATACCCACCCAATAGAGTTTCTGACACATTCGCCTGCGGACATAGGTCAATTACGTAGACATCTGTATCGGGGTGACTGTGAGCATATTCAGAAGCAGCGACAAAGCAAAGGAAGCTCTTGCCGACACCACCTTTATTGTTCCAGAAAGCGTATGAACTCATTGGGTGTATTTTTTAAAAGGACAATAGAGTTTTCATCATCTATCTTTACTTTCTTGGTTGAGGGATGATAATTTGAGCCTGCGGCTCTCGCGAGAGACGGGAACTAAGGCTGGTACTTTAAGTTTAGCATTCTTATTCTTTAAACTCTCAACAACCTCAGACAATTCTGCGATTGTCGGTGCTTCAAAAACGCTCCGCAAAAGCAACTCTATGCCGAAAGCATCTCGCACTCTAGAAACAAGCTGAGTCGCCAGCAGCGAATGGCCTCCCAATTCAAAGAAATTGTCGCGGATACCCACTCGCTTTATCCCCAAAACCTCAGCCCAAATTTTTACTAAAACTTCCTCAACAGAAGTCTGAGGCGCAACATAACCGCCAGCTAATTCTAACTTAACCGGCTCCGGTGCGGGCAAAGCGAGGCGATCGACCTTTCCGCTAGCCGTCACCGGTAGCGACTCCAGCACCACAAAAGCCGACGGAATCATATATTCCGGCAGTTTTTCTGCTAGATAAGCCTGCAACTGCGGTACTAATTTCCGTGCTGCTTTAGCTTGTAAGGGATTGTTAGCATAAAAGCGCCAAGGACGCAACTTATCGCCTCTGATTTCTCGCACAAAATCTCTGGTTTTGCCCCGCGAAAACACTACATCGTAGCGCCCTTGACTGTCGGAATTAGACCAACTAATATTAACATTATACGGAACTTCCAAATCATACCACGCTTCGGGATCTACTCCTAAATCATCGAGTTTTTCCACGGCTTTCTGCAACTGACCTGCTGTGGGAATTTTATCGACAACAGACAGCAATTCTGCCGCCTTAACTGCTGCCGTTACCCGCGCATTAGGCACATGAGCAATTCTTAAAACATCGAGTTGATTTTCCAATAATATTTGTTGCACCTTGGTAACAGTCAGCTTCTGATTTTCAGCCGACCAATCCAGCCGTTTTTCTGCGCCCCACTCCCCTTTTGGCGATGATTTTGGGCGTGCTGTTTCAGACGCAAGATGCAGAATAGCATTGTACCGAAAATCAGTTAACTCGTTGTGGTAACTGCCGCGAATTAATTGAATTTCTACGCTTTCAATCTGCGGAAAGCGGTGCTTTAAGGCGCTAAAAAAATCTGGATCGATAACTAACTCTGTTTCTTGAAAAATTTGCATTTTTACTCGCTGCTGCAACTGTTCGCCACTGAGAGCAGGTTCGGCTTGATAGAGTTGTACCGCAGTGTGGAAAGCTGCCAAAAGCGGCAAGCTGCGTACATCTCCTATGAATATAAAGCCGCCGGGAGCAGTTGCTTGCACGGCACCTTCTAGCACCTGCACGAGATAGTCGATATTCGGGAAATATTGCACGACAGAGTTGAGAATTACCGCGTCAAAAGCGGCTGTTTCTATTCCTTCAAAGTCAGCCGCCATTTTCTGAACCAGCGTTACATTAGCTAACTGTTGATTTGCCAAGTGCTGCTGAATGTAATTGAGCGAAATCCGTGAAAAATCTGTGGCGCAATATCGAGTGCAGTGAGGTGCAATTTGAAACAGCATCAAGCCTGTGCCGCACCCAATTTCTAATACTCGCTCCGGCTGCAAATCTAAAATTTGTGCGGCTTGATTGTTCGCCCACTGGCGCAACTGTTCTGCGGGGATTGGTTGATTGGTATAACTGCTATTCCAGCCGACAATATTAAATGTTGGATCGGACTCTGCGACAGGTTGATTGTAGGTTTCATTGTAGAGCATTTGCCACTGCAAAATCTGTTCTTCTTGCAATTGCACGATCTGGTTGGTTTCGCTGGTACTGCTATATTCTGCATTCAGGGCGATATAAGCTATTAAACGTTTATTTCCTTCTGCATCTTCCGAAGTTGTGGTTACAGTTTGCTGCACTGCCGGATGTTGAGTTAATACTGTTTCGATTTCTCCTAATTCGATGCGGAAACCGCGAATTTTTACTTGTTCGTCAATGCGCCCTAAAAATTCTAGGTTGTAGTCGGATAGGTAGCGCACTAAGTCGCCAGTTTTGTAAATTCGCTGGCTTGAATTTGGTTGAAAAGGATTGGGAATAAAGCTGGCTGCGGTTAAATCGGGGCGGTTGAGGTAGCCGCGAGCGAGTCCGTTTCCGCCGATGTACAATTCGCCGACAACGCCTGCGGGTACGGGTTGCAAATATTTGTCTAATATGTAGACTTGAGTGTTAGCAATGGGGCGGCCAATTGTGGGGGCGATGTCTGGCTCTGCTGCGGGAATATCAGCGGAGGTTGTGACGACAGTGTTTTCGGTGGGGCCGTAGTTATTTACGAGTTTAAATGGATGGGATTTGAGAGGATGTTGTTGCAGTTTTTCGCCGCCTGTGAGCATGATTCGCAATGCTGTTGTTGGAGGCCAATCTAATTGCAAAATGCGATCGGCTAAGGGTGTTGGTAAAAAGCTAATTGTAATTGATTTTGAGATTAACCAGTTTTGCAGTTTTTCAGGATCTCGCCTGATGTCATCTTCGGGAAAGTAGATGCTAGCTCCGGCGGCGAGATACGGCCAAATTTCCCACCCGAAAGCATCAAAGCCGATCGCAGCAATTTGCGTAGCCCGATCGCCCGCTGAGACTCCAAACTCTCTTTGATGCCAAAAAACCAGATTTAACAGGCTCCCGCGCTCAATTTCCACTCCTTTCGGCTTTCCGGTGGAGCCGGAGGTATAAATCGCGTAAGCCCGATTTTCGGCTGTGGCGGCGCTGGTGGGATTGTCGGCGATTTCTTGGGAAATCATCGCCCACTCTGTGTCTAAACAAATTATCTGTAAATTTGCCGAGCGCAAATCCTCTACCCATTGCTGCTGAGTTAACAACACAGATAATTTAGCATCTTCAATCATAAAGCTCGATCGCGCAACAGGATTGCTCGGATCTAAAATCAGATAAGCTCCCCCCGCTTTCAGGATACCCAACATCCCCACAATCAGATCGAGCGATCGCTCTACGCAAAGCCCGACTAAAACTTCCGCCCCCACCCCAATTTTTTGCAGGTAATGTGCTAGTTGGTTGCTGCGGAGATTTAGCTCTCGGTACGTAAATTGCTCCTCTCCAAATACCAGCGCCACCGCATCCGGCGCTTGCTTTGCGTGAAGTTCAAAAAGTTGATGCACGCACAAATTTTTTGGATAATCAGTCGCTGTTTGGTTGAATTCAACTAACAACTGATAGCGCTCTTGCTCGCTCAAATATTGCAAGTTGGCGATGCGCTCTTCGGGATTGGCAACAATGCTTTCTAACAAGATTTGAAAATGCCCTAACATTCTGGCGATCGTAGTTTCATCAAATAAATCGGCGCTGTAAATAACCATGCCGCTGATGCCTTCGGAAGTGTCAACCCACAGCTTGTTGCTCGCCGATTCGTTGCTTCCCGAGCTGTTGGGCGATCGCTCCCACAAATGCAATTCCAAATCAAACCGGGCTGTCTGCACGTCTAACTGCTGCGGGCTGAGGGTTAATTGTGGCAATTCTAACCGATTCGCGGGCGCGTTTTGCAGCGCCAATGCTACCTGAAATAAGGGATTTTGGTTCAACGCGCGATCGGGGTGCAATTCTTCTACTAACTTCTCAAACGGCAAATCTTGGTGAGCGTAAGCTCCTAATGCCACCTCTTTGACTCGGTTTAAAAGTTCCAGAAACGTCGGGTTTCCCGACAAATCTGTACGCAGCACTAAACTGTTGACAAAAAAACCGATTGATGCTTCTATTTCGCTCAGGTTGCGATTGGCGATCGGCGAACCAACAACAATATCTTCTTGCTGCGCGTAATGGTAAAGCAACGTTTGAAAAGCTGCCAGCATTGTCATAAACAGCGTCACTCCTTGGCGCTGGCTCAACTTTTCTAAATCCTCGCTCAGTTGTTTTGACAGTTGCAAAAGTTGCCTTTTTCCTCGGTAACTTTGAATTGCTGGCCTGGGGCGATCGGCAGGCAAATTTAACATAGAAAGGCCGTTTAACTGCTGCCGCCAGTAAGCAAGCTGCGTCTCTAAAACTTCGCCTTGCAGCCATTCGCGCTGCCATTTAGCAAAATCAGCGTACTGCACCGGCAAGGGCGGTAAAGGCGAAGGTTTTTCGCTCGCAAAGGCCGTGTAAAGTGCACCTAATTCCTGAATTAGCACTCCGATAGACCAACCGTCGGAGACGATATGGTGCATATTCAGCATCAGTAAATATTCCGTATCATCTAACTGCAATAATGTCACCC
This sequence comes from Chroococcales cyanobacterium, assembly GCA_038260455.1. Taxonomy (GTDB): domain Bacteria; phylum Cyanobacteriota; class Cyanobacteriia; order Cyanobacteriales; family Microcoleaceae; genus Microcoleus. The sequence goes on from JBBSNU010000050.1 coordinate 10,670, forward strand.
GCAGCAACAAATCAGTTGACAAATTGAAAGAGCGTTGAGCTTCCCGTGCTGTGAGTCTGTTGGCTTCAGTTTGTCGAGATTCTTTGGGGAAATTTCGCAAGTCAAATACATAAATCGGCAGGTGGAAATCCGCAGTTATTTTCTGCACTGGTTGGTCAGCAACCACTGCTAAAGTCGTGCGTAAAACTTCGTGACGGCGCACAATTTCATTGAAGGTTTGTTGCAGCGCCGGAAAATTGAGCGCGCCTGTCACGCGCAAGGCTGCGGGAACATTATAAAAAGGATTGTTCGGTACTAATTGGTCGAGAAACCACAAGCGCTGCTGTGCAAAGGAAAGCGGTAGATTTCCGTCCCTAACCCTAGGAACTATCGGTGCGCGAGCGAAACTATAAGTACGATTAACTGCTTGTAAAAATGCAACAATTTCGGCTTTTCTCTGAGATATTTCGGCGCGCAATTCCGGTGTAATAATTCCTTCAAGAGCGTTGCAGCGCAGGCGAGAACCTTCAACAAAAATATTAATATCTAGACTCCGAAGGTAAGATAAAAATTCAACTGTTTTCAAAATTCCACCTCTTCTCTAGTATCTGCGATTATGTTGGTAGTTGTTTGATTTTTGGTAGCCCAGCGCACTGTTTCAATGTATTTTGCCAGACTCGCCACAGTTGGGGCCTCAAACAAATTGCTGACAGGTAATTCGACTTGCAAAGCGTCTCGGATGCGAGAAACTAACTGCGTTGCTAGCAGGGAATGCCCGCCTAGTTCAAAGAAATTATCGTAGATACTAACTTGCTGTTTTCCCAAAACTTTAGCCCAAATTTTCCCCAGCACCTCTTCGAGATCGTTCCGAGGCGCTACATAATTTTCTGTTAGATCCTCGCTGTCTGTATCTATCTTAGGTAATACCAGGCGGTCTACTTTGCCGTTGGGCGTCAGCGGCAGTGACTCTAAGACTGTATAAGTTGCAGGAACCATATATCCTGGTAACTTTTCTTTCAAAAATTGGCGCAATTCACTTGACTTTAAAGTAAAAATTTTTGATTTTTTATTACTGCCGTCAGGAATAACATAAGCTGCTAAATGTTTATCGCTGGGGATGTCTTCTCTAACAATTACTGCTGCTTCGCTTACTTGTGGATGCTGGCACAAAGCTGCTTCTATTTCTCCCAATTCGATGCGGTAGCCGCGAATTTTTACTTGATTGTCAAGGCGACCTAAAAAGTCGATGTTGCCGTCAACCCGATAGCGAGCTAAATCGCCTGTTTTGTAAAGGTGCGAATCTGGTTTATTATTAAAATGATTGGGAATGAATGCAGCAGCAGTTAAATCTGGGCGGTTGAGGTAGCCGCGCGCGAGTCCGTCGCCACCGAGGTACAATTGACCTGGAATGCCGATCGCCACCGGCTGCAAATCCGCATCCAGGAGATAAATTTGCGTATTGGCAAGAGGGCGGCCGATGGGGAGAGATGTTGCGGTTTCGGCTACGTCTTGCACCTCATAATAAGCGGAAAATGTGGTATTTTCGGTAGGCCCGTAAACGTGAATTAATTTAGTAGTTTGCCTGTGGTTGAGAAGTTTTTTAACGCATCTAATATCGACCGTTTCTCCGCCAAACAGCAAGCAGCGCAGCGAATTAAAAGCTTCAGGTAAAACTCTGGCAGTTTGTTGAAATAAGGCCGTAGTTAAAAACAAAATTGTGATTTGTTGTTGGCGCAATTCTAATGCTAAATCGTGAGGCGAAAGGGTAATATTGGTGCTGAGTATCGCGAGTTGAGCGCCGTTGAGCAAGGCTCCCCAAATCTCGAATGTGGCTGCATCGAATGAAGCGTTTGAGACTTGGGCAATTTTATCGGTAGGTTCTATTTTTATGTAGTTGGTGTTGAGTACCAGCCGATTTACTGATTTGTGGGTGACAGCAACTCCCTTGGGTTTTCCGGTGGAGCCTGATGTGTAAATGACGTAAGCTAGGTTATCTGCTGTTACTTTGTTGGTGAGATTTTCTGTACTTTCTTTGGCGATTTGTTCGGAATCGCGATCGCACTTAATGACTGAATTCGAGAAGTCTCGGAAATTCTCGCTCAATTTATCCTGAATTAGCAAGACTTTAACTCTAGCATCTTCTAGCATCAAGTTTAGCCGATCGCGCGGATAGCTCGGATCTAACGGTAAATAAGCGCCTCCAGCCTTCAGTACAGCCAACATCCCCACAATTAGGTCGATCGATCTTTCGGCGCAAAGCCCCACCAAAACCTCCGCCCCCACGCCATGTTTTTGTAAATAGCTGGCCAGTTGGTTGGCTTTGCTGTTGAGTTCTCTGTAAGTCAAATGCTGGCCGTCGAAAGTTACGGCGACATCTTCCGGGTGCTGCAGGGCCCGCTCCTCAAATAACTGATGAATGCACTTATTTCGAGGATAATCCGTGCGAGTATCGTTCCATTCTATTAATAATTGATTCACTTCATTCTCGCTCAATAAAGGTAAGTTAGCGATTCCTTGTTCGGGATTAGCCACAATGCTTTCCAGCAGCGTTTTAAAATGCCTCAACATCCGGGCGATCGTAACTTCATCAAATAAATCAGGATTGTACACAGCTACGCCTCTCAAGCCTTCCGAATCTTGCCAATGTTCGCCGTACCTGCTGCGAAACTTGTCCGCAGCTTCCCACAAATGCAGCTCTAAATCAAAGCGCGTTGTTTGAGTCTCTAAATGAAAAGAACTCAACTTTAATTCTGGCAATTCTAGCTCGTCCACAGGCGCATTTTGCAGTCCGAATACTATCTGAAACAGCGGGTGTCGATTGAGCGATCGCTCTGGGTGCAATTCCTCGACGAGCTTCTCAAAAGGCAAATCTTGGTGAGCGTAAGCTCCCAGGGTGACTTCGCGCACCCGCCCCAAAAAATCTCGAAACGTCGGGTTTCCCGAGCAGTCTGTTCGCAGCACTAAAGTATTGACAAAAAACCCGATCAATGCTTCTATTTCGCTCAGGTTGCGATTGGCGATCGGCGAACCCACAACAATATCTGTTTGCTGCGAGTAGCGGTAAAGCAAAGTTTGAAATGCGGCGAGCAATGTCATAAATAAAGTCGCTCCCTCTCGCTGCGACAGCGCTACAAGTGCGTCCTTCAGCTTTTTCGGCAGTTCTAAATATTGAGTTTTTCCTCGATAACTTTGCATAGCTGGTGCAGGGCGATCTGTGGGCAAATTTAACACCGAAATTCCGCGCAATTGCTGCCGCCAATAAGCTAGCTGAGTTTCTAATACTTCTCCTTGCAGCCATTCGCGCTGCCATTCGGCAAAGTCGGCATATTGCAGCGATAATTCTGGCAGGGGAGATGGTTGTTGATTTATAAAAGCTGTA
>JBBSNU010000051.1:0-14020 GCA_038260455.1 Chroococcales cyanobacterium
CGGACAGGCGATCGCCCTAATTTTAGTAATAACTGTCATCGCCATTTTTTGGGACAATCTCAGCGCCAATTACGCGCAACTAGGGATTGAATTTGGATTTGACTTTCTCAATTCCCAAGCATCCTTCGACATCGGCGAAAGCGTAATTCCCTACAGTCCCGAAAACACCTACAGACAAGCTTATTTTGTCGGTTTAGTCAACTCGCTGCGGGTCATGGGTCTGGGGATTGTTTTGACAACAATTGCAGGTGTGACGGTAGGAATTGCGCGCCTTTCAGACAACTGGTTGCTGCGGAATTTGGCTGCTTTGTACGTGGAGATTTTGAGGAATACGCCCTTATTGCTGCAATTATTTTTCTGGTATTTCGCAGTGTTCATTTCCCTGCCAAAACTGGAAGACAACCCGCAGATGAGAGGGCCGATTTACTTGACAAATCGCGGCATTGCTGTACCTTGGCCTGCACCTTTGCCGGGTTTTGAGATTTGGTTAATTTTGTTAACTGTTGGAGTTTTGGCTGCGGCGGGGCTGTGGATGTGGCGGGGGCGGGTGATGCTGGAAACAGCCAAGCCGGGAAGACAGTTATTTTGGGCGGCAGGTGCGATCGGGCTAAGTGCAATGATAGCTTTAATTATCACCAAAAATCTGCCTTTGCGCCTAGATTTCCCCCGCGTGACACCAGCATTGCAACTCCAAGGAGGATTAAAAATAACTCCAGAATTTGCAGCCTTGGTGACAGGACTCAGCTTGTATACTGGGAGTTACATTGCAGAAATTGTCCGCGGCGGAATTCAGTCAGTATCGCGAGGCCAGTGGGAAGCAGGAAAGTCTTTGGGGCTGAAATCTGGAACCCTGATGCGGATGGTAATTTTGCCGCAAGCCTTACGGGTAATAGTGCCGCCTTTAACCAGTCAGTATTTGAATTTAGCTAAGAATTCAAGTTTAGCTGTGGCGGTTGCTTATCCCGACGTTTACTTTGTGGTGGGATCTCCGACGTTGAATCAGACCGGTCGGGCGATTGAAACAATGCTAATTATCATGGTAACATACCTAACAATTAGTTTAACAGTTTCTCTATTCATGAATTGGTACAATACAACCGTACAACTCAAGGAAAGATAACAACTTGATTTTTGTGAGAATAAGGAGAATCAAATGGCTTACAGTGACTTCAGCTTAAGCAGCGTCTTGAAAACATTTAAATTAAGTTATTCTGAAACTGCTGATTTGTTTGCGAACGAACAGGAATTAGAAAGCAGTCCATCTTTTGCTGAAAATTTGCTGCAATATCTCCCAATAGCTGTCGGTAGCAATACCGAAAAATCGCGTTCTGAAATGATTATTGCGCCAGTATTATTAGAACTGAGAACGCAATTACAAGAACAGATAGGGTTATTTTCAGGAATAGACTTTACTGTTAATCCTGAAATAGGTTTAAATGGGATATGTGATTTTCTAATTACCAGTTCTCCAGAATTGCTAATTGTGAAATCGCCAGTAATTGCAATTGTAGAAGCGAAAAAAGAAAATATAAATTCTGGATTGGGACAATGCGTGGCAGAAATGTTAGCTGCTCAAATATTCAACCAGCTTGAAGGCAAGGAAATTAAAACAATTCTTGGAACTGTAACTACGGGAACAGTATGGAAATTTCTTAAGCTAGAAGGAACGGCCGTAGAAATTGACAGTAGCGAATATTTTCTTAACAATGTTAATAAGATTTTAGGAATTTTAGCAAGTGCAATTAGAAATTAACCACTAAACACTAAACAATTATGGAAACAAGCCCCGTACTACCACCTCCCCCCACCGAATCGCCCACACCTTGGAATTGGGCGCGCAAAAACCTATTTAGTACCTGGTACAATAGCATTCTGACAATAGTTTGCCTGATTGTCGCCTTCCAAACTATAAAAGGAATTATCGTTTGGGCAACGACAAAAGCTCAATGGCGGGTATTAGAAGCCAACTTGCCGCTATTTTTCGCGGGCAGATTTCCCAGCGAATCCTACTGGCGGCTGTGGATAGTGGCGGGAATAATTGCTTTGTTGGGAGGCTTGACTTGGGGAAATATTCAGCGGGAAGAACGACTTTGGAATGCGCCTACATTGATTTTACTCGGTACTGCGGTTGTCGGTGCGCTCATTTCGCCGATCGAGCAAACCTCTCGCTTCTACCTCTTAGGAATTATTATCGCAGCCACAGCAGGCTATGTCGCAGCCAGACAAATCAACCCTAAAATCGTGGGTTGGATGCCAGGAATTTGGGCTTTATCCTTCCCGCTGATTTTGTGGCTAATTAAAGGCGGGTTAGGTTTGAGAGAAGTCTCGACAAATGATTGGGGCGGTTTAGTGTTGACGCTGTTTTTAGCGATAATTAGCATTGTGCTTTCCTTTCCCTTGGGAGTATTGCTAGCCCTGGGGAGACAAAGTTCTTTGCCAGTCGTCAAACTGCTTTCAACATTATATATTGAAATCGTTCGCGGTTTGCCATTAATTGGCATTTTGTTTTTAGGTCAAGTGATGCTGCAATTATTCTTGCCGCCGGAATATCCCAAATTAGATAGAGTCGTAAGGGCGATCGCTGGATTAACATTATTCAGTGCGGCATACTTGGCCGAAAACGTGCGCGGGGGCTTGCAGGCTGTCCCCAGGGGGCAAATAGAAGCAGCAAGGTCGATCGGGCTAAACACACCCCTACTCACAATTTTCATTGTACTACCTCAAGCGTTGCGAACAGTCATTCCGGCGATCGGCGGTCAATTCATCGGATTATTCATGGATACATCCCTACTTGCCCTATTTGGAATGTTAGAATTAATCGGAATATCCCGCGCAGTTTTAGCAAATCCATCATACATCGGCAGGTACGCCGAAGTTTACATATTCGTCGGCCTAATTTATTGGGTATTTTGCTACTCAATGTCACTAGCTAGCCGCAAAATAGAACGTAGTCTAGAAAAAAGTCATTAGTCATTTTAACCTAAGCGACTTGTGCTGAGCGTAGTCGAGGCAAGTCGAAGGCTAGTCATCAGACAGGGAGCATTTAAGTTTTGCAAAAAACATTTTTTTTTATTATAGTGCGAGCGTCCCCGCTCGCGTACAACTCGCGATCGGGGACAGCACTATAAATGCAAAACTGAGATAATCCCATCAGACCATTTCTAAACACAAATCTCTATAGCAATCCTAAATCATTTTCAATAACTGGTTCCTAGGCTCTGCCTGGGAACCGATGTCACTCTTGCTCTGCCTCGCCTGCGAAGATGGAGGCAGAGCCTCCGGATCTGCATTACCAGGCAGAGCGAAAGTAACGAGCAATCATTTAGGATTGCTACAGCACTTCCGGCTATTATGAAGCACAGTTTTACTCGTATCCCTTTCCTGTCATAACTTTCGATACTGTCTGCGTACCTCATAGCAGCCGGAAGTGCTGTATATCAGCCTTCATCTGCGTTCATCAGCGGTTAACAAATAAAAAAAATATGGAAACTCAATCCACAAGTCCCGAAACAGTAATCGTAGCAGAAAACGTCCACAAATGGTACGGAAAATTTCACGTACTGCGAGGCGTTAGCATGAACGTAAACCGAGGCGAAGTCGTCGTCATAATGGGCCCGTCCGGTTCGGGAAAATCCACATTTATTCGCACTTTCAACGCCTTAGAAGAATATCAGCAAGGTAAAATCACGATCGATGGAATCGAACTTTCCCACGACTTGCGGAACATCGATAAAATTCGCCAAGAAGTAGGAATGGTATTTCAACAATTCAACCTATTTCCCCACCTATCAGTCTTGCAAAACGTCATGCTAGCGCCCGTATGGGTGCGCCGCTGGCCCAAGAAAAAAGCTGAAGAAGTAGCAATGCAACTGTTAGAAAGAGTGGGAATTTTGGAACAAGCACAAAAATATCCCGGACAGCTATCTGGCGGACAGCAGCAACGGGTAGCAATTGCACGTTCTTTAGCAATGCAGCCTAAAATCATGCTGTTTGACGAACCGACATCAGCATTAGACCCGGAAATGGTGCGAGAAGTTTTAGATGTGATGCGAAATTTGGCTGAAACTGGAAGTACAATGGTAGTAGTAACTCACGAAGTCGGATTTGCGCGCGAAGTAGCCGATCGCATTGTATTGATGGACGGCGGCGTTTTAGTTGAAGAAGCCGGGCCGGAAGAGTTTTTTCAGCAGCCGAAAGAAGAACGCACGCGCAAATTTTTATCTCAGATATTGTAGCAGTTGACAGTTGACAGTTGATGGTTGATAGTTGAACGAAGTTCGCCTTCGCGGAATGAAAAATAAATATGGTTCTTAAGCCGGATTTTATGGGATGACTAAATTTTACGAATTACTCGATCGCATTCACAAAAAACCGGGAATGTACATCGGCTCCCCTTCTATCAGCAACTTATTTATGTTCTTGTGCGGCTATCAACACGCCCGCGATTTGCTCGAAACCCCGTTCACAGAACAAGAGGAAGAATTTGCAGAATTTCAGCCTTGGCTGCAAAAGAGATTTGCTGTTAACACCTCCGCTTCTTGGGCTAAAGTTATTCTGTTTTATTCAACAGATGAAAGTCAGGCTTTTGATACTTTTTTTGATGTGCTGCAAGAATTTATTAAGGATAAATATCCGTTGGATAAGGTAGATGATAATAAATCTGCGGTTTTGACTTGTGATTAATTCCCTTGACTTGAATAACAGCGTTACAATAGTAGATATAAGTCAGAAAATATCAAATTTATATGCCGTCCACCACAACGCTGCCGCTGGTTAAAGATGCAGAACGCTTGGAAAGCCGCCTCAAAGAAATTCCGGCAGTTCCTGGTGTATATTTAATGCGAGACGAGGGCGATCGCATCCTTTACATCGGTAAATCAAAAAAACTGCGAAATCGTGTCCGTTCCTACTTCCGCGACAGCCAAAACCTCAGTCCCCGCATCGCAATGATGGTGCAGCAAGTGCGGGAAATCGAATTCATCGCCACCGACACAGAAGCGGAAGCTTTAGCATTAGAAGCAAACCTTGTAAAACAGCACCAACCTTACTTTAATGTCCTCCTTAAGGACGATAAAAAATATCCTTATTTGTGCATAACTTGGTCAGAAAAGTACCCGCGCATTTTTATCACCCGCAAACGCCGCGCCGGTAGTGCAAAAGACCGCTACTACGGCCCCTACGTCGATACAGGGGCGCTGCGGAGTACGCTACATTTAATTAAGCGGATTTTTCCCTTGCGACAGCGCCCTCAACCGCTGTTTAAAGACCGTCCCTGTCTGAACTACGATATCGGCCGTTGCGTCGGCGTTTGTCAGGGGTTAATGTCTGCGGAAGATTACCAAAAAATTATCCAAAAAGTTGCGATGATTTTCCAGGGAAGGACTCAGGAATTACTGGATATTCTGGAGCCACAAATGGAACAAGCAGCCGAAGATTTGAACTTTGAAACTGCGGCGCGGATTCGAGATCAAATTAAGGGTTTGCAGTCTTTGAGTGCTGGTCAAAAAGTGTCTTTACCTAATGATACTGTTTCCAGGGATGCGATCGCCCTGGCGGCCGACACCCAGCACGCTTGCGTTCAATTATTCCAGATTCGTGCCGGTCAATTAGTCGGCAGATTGGGATTTATGGCGGAAATACCCGCCCAACTCCCCCTTGCAAAGGGGGGGCAAGAGTTATCTCAATCTCTAGAAAAGGGGGGGCAAGAATTATCTCAATCCCTAGAAAAAAGGGAACAAGAGTTATCTCAACTTTCTCTTTCCTCCCCCCCTTGGCAAGGGGGGGAACGAGGGGGGGTAGATGCCGGGGCAATTTTGCAGCGCGTGTTGGAGGAACATTATCAAAATGTCGAATCTGTAGAAATTCCCAGCGAAATTTCTGTGCAGTACGATTTGCCAGAAGCGGAAATATTAGCAGATTGGTTGAGCAATCGTAAAGGACGAAAAGTGACAATTTTGACACCGCAGCGGCAAACTAAGGCGGAGTTAATTGAAATGGTGGAACGCAATGCTGAGTATGAATTGGCGAGAATGCAACGATTGAGCGATCGCAATTCTCAAGCAATGCAAGATTTAGCAGAACTTCTCGATTTGCCCGAACTGCCGCACCGCATAGAAGGTTACGATATTTCTCACATCCAAGGTTCGGATGCGGTAGCTTCCCGTGTCGTATTTATTGATGGTTTGCCGGCTAATCAACACTACCGCCATTACAAAATTAAGAATCCTGAAATTAAGTCTGGTCATTCTGACGATTTTGCGAGTTTAGCAGAAGTTATCGGCAGACGATTCCGAGATAAAAAAGAAGGAGGAAGTTCGGCAGCGGATTATGTAGCGGATTTAACGGATGGGAAGAAGGAAGATGAATCGAGTAATGTAGGAGAACCGGAAGAAATTAGTAGTTTGTCTTCGGTTTCTCATACTATTTTTGACAAACCGGATTTGATTATGATAGATGGTGGCAAAGGTCAATTGTCAGCAGTTGTGGCTGTTTTGCGGGAGATGAATTTGCTAGATGAGTTGCGGGTTGTGAGTTTGGCTAAGCAGCGAGAGGAGATATTTTTGCCGGGGGAATCTTTGCCGGTGCCAACTAATTCTGAGCAGCCAGGGGTACAATTATTGCGTCGGGTGCGGGATGAGGCGCACAGATTTGCTGTGAGTTTTCACCGGGATCAAAGAAGCCAGAGAATGAAGCGATCGCGCCTTGATGAAATTCCGGGATTGGGACACCACCGGCAAAAACTGTTGTTAGCGCATTTTCGGTCGATCGACTATCTGCGTTTAGCGACTCGCCAACAGTTGGCAGAAGTTGCTGGGATTGGCCCGCGTCTGGCGCAGCAAATCTACGATTATTTCCATCCGTAAAGCCTTTGGCAGCGTTGGAGATGGGGGTTTTTGGGGTGGGGAGTGGCGATCGGGCTACAAGTCCCGATTCAACCACTTTCAAAGAACCCTTAAAAAATTTTGCACAGGCCTATTGCTATTCTCCGAAGCTTGTGGTAAATTTAGATTCTGTGTGTGCGGGCATAGTTTAGTGGTAAAACTTTAGCCTTCCAAGCTAACTATGCGGGTTCGATTCCCGCTGCCCGCTTACCAAGATATGAACCTCAAACCAACCCAAAATCAACGGTTTGAGGTTTTTTATTGCTTAAATTACAAGGCATTAGGGCGTTGAGGTGAGTATCAACTGAGTATCATCGGCCGTTTGGGGAATGTCTCGCAATACGGTTCTGACTTGCTTGGCCGCATCTGATACGATTTTTCTCAAGATATGCTATAGATGAAGTCTGAGCCACCCCTTACTCGCGGGGGGGTTGGGGGGGTAATATCTAGCGCTACTTTATGAAATTGGTATGATGTCATGTCCGATCGATTAGACTAACAAAAACCGATCGCGCGTGCATCTTGGACTCCGCAAGCCAAGAACGGACTAAAGTCCGCACTACGAAACGATCGCGCGTGCATCCTAGAGTCCGCAACCCAAGAACGGACTAAAGTCCGCACTACGAACCAATCTTGTCGTTGTCAATCGATCGTACAGGGTATGAGTTTCTCAACAACAGCTATACAGCGCTTGCTAAGCGCACCCTAAAACGGACTGTTCGCCATTAAATATCGTCATCATCTTGACCTTGCACCCCCTGAAGAATCCGCGATAACTCACTCTTCTCATTAATCACAATCCGAGTCGGAGAACCGCTGATCACCCGTTCGTAGCCACGGAACGAATCTTTAATTTGCGGCCCCCGTTCAGTAATCGTATATTCCCGAATCCCTTTGTCGTGCCACGAACCGCGCATCTTAAACACATTAATTGCCCGCGACATTTCCCCGCGAATTTCTACATACTGAAGCATGATAATCGTGTCAGTAATCGTAGAAATATGGGAGTCAGTAATCGAATGAGAACCCATAAACTGATCGCTGGTATTTGTAAAAAAGCCGGTGATTTCTTCCTGCTTCGCAAAACCTGTTACCCCAATCACAAATTGCCTAAAAGCATTATTGCTGACACCCCTAGCTAAGGCCGACAGCGAGTCAATAGCAATTCGAGAAGGTTTGAATTCCGCAATTTCTGATTTAATCGTCTGCAAGTGGTCTTCCAAACCCGCAGATTCCGGGTAAGTACACAGCAGTTTCAGCAGTCCTTTCTGTTCCATTTCTTCAAAATCAATGCCCCAAGAATAAGCATTTCGGAACAACTGAGCCCGCGATTCTTCATAGGCAAACAGCAGCGCCCGATTGCCGTTCATGCAAGAATTTTGTAAGAACTTGCTTACCAACAGGGTTTTGCCAGTTCCCGTCGCACCCGTAGCCAAAATAATCGAGTCTTTAAAGAAACCGCCGCCGCACATCTCGTCGAGAGTTTTATCGCCCGAAGAAACCCGCACGTTAGAAGACTTTTGAGTTAATCGCATCGCTCCCAAGGGGAAAATATTAATGCCGTCATTAGTCATAGTAAAAGGATATTCGCCTTTCATGTGAGTTGTACCGCGCAACTTCAAAATTTCCATTGTGCGGCGGCGGCGTTCCCCTTCTAAAACGTTGCGAACAATTACTACATTATCCGATACAAATTCTTCCACTCCAAACCGCGCCACTGGGCCGTATTCTTCCAGTCGTTCGGTAGTCATAACTGTAGTTGCACCTACTTGTTTGAGGCGCGCAACTAAACGAAAAATTTCTCGGCGCACTACCGATGCAGCGTCGTACTGCTGAAATACTGCTGTCACTGAATCTATAGAAACGCGCTTGGCTTTGTACTTGCGAATGGCGTACTGAATCCGCTCGATTAAGGCTGATAAATCAAAATTTCCCACGATATCCTGACCTTCGGGGTCGGGGGAAGCGTCCAAAATAAATAGCTTACCTTCATCGATTAATTTTGCCAAATCCCAACCGAAACTGCACGCATTTTTAATAATATCGGTCGGTGATTCTTCAAAAGTTACGAGGACTCCCGGTTCGTCAAAATGCGTGATTCCGTTATAGATAAATTGTACGGCGAATAAAGTTTTTCCTGTTCCTGATGTGCCGCTGACTAGGGTGGTTCTTCCGACTGGCATTCCGCCGTGACTGATGTCGTCGAAACCTTCAATCATCGTGCGAATTTTTTCAACTCCTGCAGTTACAATTTTTTCTGGTTGCACTGTTTGAATAATTTCATTCATATCGATTTTTGTGAATTCTCAGGATTATTTAGTTGTGACTCATTAATTTTTATAGTGCTGTCCGCGCTCGCACGGGCTTATATAACCCGTGCGAACGGGGACAGCCCTATAACAAAAAAATGCTTTTTACAAAAATGAGATGCTCCCATAACTAATAACTAATGACTGCTGACTAATGACTTTCACCCGATCATTATGAGTTCAGGTCTTCTTCGCGGAGTTCTTCATAGAGCAAATCTAATCCTATCAGAACTTTCTCGCGATCGGACAAATCGCCAATAATTTTTCGCACCGGGGGCGGCAGGATTTTCGCCAGAGTCGGGGTTGCCAAAATTTTGTCCTCTTCTGCTAGTTGAGGATTTTTGAGAACGTCTATGACTTTCAGGGCGTATACTCCTTGAAATTCTTGTTCTAGGATGTCCTTTAGGGTTTTCAAAGCTCGCACTGAGTTGGGAGTATTTCCAGCAACGTAGAGCTTGAGAACGTAGGTTTTTTTGAGAGGACTCATGAACTTTTGTAGATGTTGAGTATGAGTTGTCAGATGTTAGTTGTAGTTGTTATTTGTCTTAAATCTGCTGTTCTTTGTTATTTTATAATAATTGCTGCTTTCCGATCGCCCGATCGAACGTCTTCTCCTTTCTGTTTTGGTAAACTCTAGCTTCTGCTTTCTTCCTTCTACTCTCTAGGTTGAGATGTCTCTTTGGGAATCGATCGCCTGTACATCTCGCACAGATGAGCGATCGCGTCAATCAGAGTCAAGCGGTAATCGAGCAATATTTCCTCGTTGCGCCCTTCTAATTTTAGCTGTTTAGCAAACTCCTCCATCAACTCCATATGAATTTCTACAAGTTGAGTCACGGGAACGTCAGCAAAAAAAGCCAAATTGACAAATTCATCTATTTGATTGTTGACTGCAGTATCTTCAGCAAAATAATGCAAAACGATCTCGCGATAACTTGACTTGAGTTGCTCCAAGAACTTTTGCTTGTCTGACTCAGAAAGATTTCGTAAAAAAATCTGGGAATTTCTTTTATAATACACACCTAAGTATCCTAATCGCTCCCGTAATTTTTCCGCAAGTCGGCGCTGCTGTCGGCTTAGTAAACTTTGAGCAGTCAATAGGGTTGTCGGATCGACTTTTGCGGATCGATCGTTGACAGGAACTACAGTTGAAAGTTTGAGAAATTGCCCGATCGCCCGATCGATAGCTGCAACTATTTCGCTCGATCGGGCGATCGGCAGTTGCACCTCCGCAGGGTGGTAAAAAAAAGTACAACTTTGCTGTTGATTTTTGTCGGCGTTACTGGGCTCTGTCTCAAAATTATCTGAAGGTGATGCTTCGGGTATTTCATCCTCCCCCGGCTGGGGCGAAAAAATCACAGCAGGCAAAAAGAGCGATCGTTCTTGCAGCTTGCTGAGGAGTTTGCGCCGCTCTCCATCTACATCAACAACCAAACAATCGAGGTGGTAACTGTGCTTCAGGAATCCCAAAAACTCCACCGCCGACTTGATGTGGGTTAAAGCATAGCGATCGCCCCTCAAAAGCTCGATCGCCGAGCCTGCGAGTTCCTCAGATCGGACAAAAATACCGATCGACAGTTGAGGAAGCAAAGCCGTAGGTGAAACACCCAAATTGCCCGAAAGTGCTGGATCGCTCAGAGTTGATATCTCCTTTACAAAAGACTTAACAGTTGAAAATTTATCGAAAATCTCACGAACTATCAATACTTTCAGCCATTTAGCAAGCATTTTCTAGGAACGGTTTAGCAAAACACCGTTTTTAGCTAGACAGACGGGAATCCCCATACTATACCGATCGAAGGTTAGTGTGGGATGAAAGGCGTGGTGAGATTAGGATTCCACACGCTTACAACCTCCCACGCTCAGGGCGTTGAGGCGTGAGCGTGTGGATGACGAGACGAACGACTCTTTATTGTTTTGAAAAAAATCCCCCACTAAAGCAAATATAATGAGGGAATTCTTTTTTGAACTAAATAAAGTTCAACTCCTTACGGAGTGGTGTTCTTTGCCAATGTTGTTCCAGGTTTGATGCTAACCACACTTGGACGCTGCCAGTAGAAATGTTTAATGATTAACCGCAGTGTTTGGGACTAGAACGCGGCTGCCAAACCTACATCCCAAAGTGCCTATATATTCTGGAGTAACGTAGTAATCCTGGCTTAACGAATTACTGAGGCTATTGACACGCTCCTTAATTTCTTAAGAAGCCCGCACGCTCAACGGTATTCCGTTCAGTGCGTGGAGTTGTCACGTGCCTTCAGACCTTACTGCGACTGACTTGCTACTTACAGTTTCCCTTAGTTGCTACCGCTATGCAAGCAAACTCATATATAAAAAGCTAGAGTTTGGTTACTTGGCGCAAAAAAACCGCTGGCTTTGTGTCACGAACCGGCAATCTAGGTCAAGCGCTATTCGCTCTCATCTTGATTTTGTTTTTATGCCGCTAAATTAGGTAGGGCTGATTCAAACCCCTAAAATAATCTGTGTTTGGCATTTGAGCGTCCCCGATCGCGTATTTTACGCAGGAGCGAGCGGGGACGCTCGCACTATAAATGCAAAACTGAGATTCTCCCACAATAACTAGCAATAAATCCCCGAATTATTCCGCTCCAAAAACGTCAATTGATTTGATATTTTCCATTTTTAAATTGGAAATTTACTTGCTGCTAGGTGCATCACCGGAGCTAGAATTTGGGTATAAAATTTTGTTTTTTCCACGACGGTATTAGGTGGCACGGTATCGGTTTTTGGGTGGATAAAAAAGCTAAAAAAAACAGGTTGATGAAAGAAGAAGAAGAAGAAGAAGAAGCGGCAGTTTAAACCGCTTCTTTTCTGACCAAACCCATGCTAGGAGTCGGTTGAAGATAATTTATCCGACAATACGGTTTACTTAAGACGATCCAGGCGGTAAAAAACCATGAAAAATAGATACTGCGATTGCTTCGTTCCTCGCAATGACAATCTTAAGTGAACCGTATTGATTTATGCGAATCTTTGGCGCAAAATGAATTCTGCTACGCTCAAATCAACGGGCGTTGTCACCTTCAAATTCGTCTCTTCCCCCTCAACAATTCGGACTTCTAAACCGCATTTTTCAAACAAAGCCGCATCGTCTGTAACTTCCCAACCCTTTTGTCGCCCTTGTTCGTGACACTGCTTTAATAATTTCACTTCAAATCCTTGGGGAGTCTGGGCCGCCCACAAATTGCTTCTGTCCGGCGTGTCTCGCACAATCCTAGACTCGTCCACCACCTTAATGGTATCCTTGACAGGGACGGCGACAATCAAGCCCGGACAGCCCAACAGAGCCTCTGCCGCTCGATCGAACAATTCAGGAGTTGCCAAACACCTAGCCCCGTCGTGAATCAAGACTCGATCGGCATTTGGTGGCAAAGCCTGCAAACCGTTGTAAACTGACTCTTGCCTGGTAGCCCCTCCTAAAATCAATTCCACAGGCTTCACCAAAGCTAAATCGGCCAGAATTGCCTTAAAATCTGGAAAATCGTCAGGCTGTCCCATGATGCCGATCCAGCTAATCTGCCGCGAAGCTTCAGCAGCAGCCAAAGTCCAACTCAGCAAAGGTTTAGAGAACAAATTCAGCAGCAGTTTGTTCCGCTGACTCCCCATCCGCCGCCCCGAACCGGCCGCCGCAATCAATAAGTGCATTAACTAACCCTTCTTTACCAACTAGGTATATATTAAAAGCGTCCTGTACTTTTGGGTCAGTTGTTTAGCTGTCAGCCAGTAGCTTTTAAAGTCTAAAAATACTATAAGCTGATAGTGGAAGACCGATCGCTGAGAGCTACCTCGATAGATAATAGCCCGATCGTTTATGATGCGAATACTAGCACTTGTCCCTGGCGGGATTGGCGACCAAATTTTATTTTTCCCCACCCTTGACGACCTCAAGCAGTCTTATCCAGACTCTCAGATTGATGTCATCGTGGAACCGAGGGCAAAGGGCGCTTACCGAGTCTGCAAGTCCGTCAAAGAAGTCTTGACGTACAATTTCAAAGACCGCAACGCTATGGCAGATTTGGGCAATTTACTGGGCGTAATTCGCGATCGCGAATACGAAGCAGTTGTTTCCCTCGGCCAGCGGTGGACTGTAGGACTTCTGCTGTGGCTGACCGGCATTCCGAAGAGAGTTGGCTATTTAGGAACCAACGGCGCTCGATTTCTCACCGATGGCGTACCCCTAAAAACTGACCAGTACGCTGCCTCAATGTACCACGATTTGCTGCAAGGATTCAACATTGAAAATCCTTGTCCGCCCCTGGCAATTAATGTACCAAAACAGGACATTCAGTGGGCAGAAGCCGAACAACAGCGATTAGGCGTAAAAGAAAGCGGTTACATTCTGATTCACGGCGGTTCCAGTCAGCTAGCCCTGTCTAAAGGTATTGACAAAATTTACCCTACAGACAACTGGAGACAAATCATCGAAGACTGTCAGCAACGGCAGCCTAATTTGCCGGTTGTTGTTGTCAAAGGCCCCGAAGATGAAGCCTACGTGAACAAGTTAGTCGAACTTTGTCCGAAGGTAAAAGTTATCTCGCCCGATGATGTCGGCAAATTAGCGGCCACCATTGCTGCTGCTAATTTGATGATGTGTACCGACAGTGCGCCGATGCACCTAGCTGTAGCGGTTCAAACTTATACAATAGCTTTGTTCGGCCCGACTGAACCTGCAAAATTGCTGCCACCGGGCGATCGATTTTTGGGCATTAAATCTCCTACGGGTAAAATGGCTGACATTTCTCCTCAAGAGGTTTTGAAGAAGGTTTGGGGCGGCTAGCTTTGTTTGAGAAGAGGGCGGGTTTTGTTTAA
>JBBSNU010000052.1:0-13982 GCA_038260455.1 Chroococcales cyanobacterium
AATAAAATCGGCGAAAAAATCGGCTTTCTCTCGTTTATGAGCCGCCTCACTCCCAAGGCTGACACCACTCAAACGATCGACTTATGCGTCAAAGTGGCGATCGAACTCATAGTCTTTTGCAAACTTAACAAAATTTCCCTTGACAACGTGGGAAGCTTTGCCAATCACTTATCACAATACAAAGACGAATCTCTGATGCGGATGGCTGCATTAGTATGCGCTGACGGTTTAATTCCCCTCGGCCCGGACTTCCTTAGAGTAGCGCAAAACACCCTAGGCGGCTTAAATCCTTCAACCTTGCAGCAAAACTCAACATTCCAAAACATCAGCAACCTAATTCCTGGCGCAAATAACGCCCAAAAATTCGGATTCGTCACAACAACCTTCGCCTCCGCCCAAGGTTGGATGAACAATTTAGTGCAGTCTCGCGGCTTAACTCCCGCCACAGTTTTAGGAAATCTCAAGCAATACGTTGATATTACCGATGATAAATTGGATTATGTCGCCGCCTTTTTGGACATGACTACCAATTATTACGAACATACGGGAATTCAGACAGTTGCTCGCCAATTGATCGATCGAGCTTATGCTGAAATATTATTCGCCCGGATGTAATACAAATTTTCTGAAATCTTGCAACATTATTCGTAGGGTGTGTCGCCATCAACAATCCCTCAAGAAAAATCGACAATCTCACAGCGACGCACCTGATACCAATTATCAAAAATCATGCAACTGTTGCATAAATTTGATAAATTGGTATAACCTCCTGTGATGAATCAAATGCGAGGAGGTATGTCATGCACCTCGCATTCCCAGGATTGCTGATTTGATTCGGCTTACTAGACGCAAGCGCAGTCAGAAACCGGGTTTTTTACGAAAATCATTCGTTTGGGCGCGCCAATTAGGTAAAAAACCCGGTTTCTTTGGTCTCAATGCGAGTTTCCTCGTCCGAGAAAAAAGGTTATCTGTGAAATCTACGGAAAAGTGCGATCGCGAATCAACTCAAAAAATCAAGCAAAAACAACAGTGCGATTGCCATAAACCAAAACACGATTTTGTAAATGATATCGCACCGCCCTTGCCAAAACAACCCTTTCTAAATCTTTACCTTTGCGAACCAAATCCGACACTGCATCGCGATGACTCACGCGCACAACATCTTGCTCAATAATCGGGCCAGCATCTAGATCCGGCGTAACATAATGAGCTGTTGCACCAATAATTTTTACCCCTCTTTCATAAGCTCTTTCATAGGGATTGGCTCCTACAAATGCTGGCAAAAATGAATGGTGAATATTAATCACGTTGGGAAATTTCATCATAAAATCTTGACTCAGAATTTGCATATACTTCGCCAAAACCACTAAATCAATGTTATAACTTTTAAGGACTTCCAACTGTCGTGCTTCTTGAATAGCTTTATTGTCTTTAGTAATGGGAATATACTCAAAATCTATACCGTATTGTGCAGCAATAGGTTTTAATTTTTCATGATTGCTGATAATCAGCGGAATTTCAGCCAAAATTTCTTGAGAGCGCTGTCGCCAAATCAAGTCTAACAAACAATGCTCTTGACGACTTACCCAGATTGCAATCCGTCGCAATTTATGGGAAAAATGTAATTGCCAATGTGCTTGTAAATCCTTAGCAAGTTCACTAAAAGCTGGTGTAATTTCTTCGATTTTTAAATCAAAATCGTCTAATTGCCATTCCAGACGACTTAAAAATAATCCTGCAGTAAAATCAGTATGGTGATCCGCATGAATAATATTGCCATTATGGGAAGCGATAAAATTAGCAAGTAAGGCGACAAGTCCTTTGCGATCGGGACAGGAAATTAAAAGGGTTGCAGTAGCGCTAGTCATGGTATAATAGCAGTTTACAGTTTACGTGAATTAAACCCTTTATAGTATGGGTTCTGGATTCTATTCATCAGGTTATTTATGTCTGATATCAAATCCGGGTCTAATACCCTCTTTGATACTAAGAGTATAAAGCAATAGGGTTCATTTAAGATTGTCCTCAAGATAAAACGATGTGAAAAACAGGCACTGCGATTGCTTCGCGAAGACGCTCGCAATGACAACAAACGTTAATTGAACCGTACTGGAGTATAAAGTAGGGTGCGTCGCCACCAACAATTCCGGCTATTGAAAACAATTCAGTAGCGACGCACCACCACCATCATCAAGGTGGTAAATAACCCGGCTTTTATAATTACGGCAATCAGAAATAGAAAAATTATGCCGCTCAACCAATCATTTGAACGTTTTGGTTTCTTCAATTAGAAATTTGATAAATGGTTTTACTCCGATCGCACGGATGGAAACATCGACCGCGACTAAACCAATTGTAGCAGCGAGCGTGACTGCGAGTACCCAAGTTTTTAGACCTCCAGGGGTTTCATTCATTAAAGTATACATTGTCTGAAAAGGTTTCAGAACGCCCTCGAATTCTTCGATGGTTTTTTGGGATTTAGCAAAATCGCGATCGTAGGCTTCAAAGTTCCGTAGGTATTGCTCTTGTTGTACCTCTAGGCGAATGAGTCTTTCTTTTAAGTCCTCCAACCCTTCCAATTCTTCTACGAGCCTTTTGTTTTTGTTGAACATGGTGGTTCCCTCTAAAACTTACAACGATAATAACGAGTGTTTAACTGAAAAGGCAAGTTTTGAGAACGGATTATGTAGATATAAATAGATGTCAAAAGAAAGTAGAATTTAGTAGAAACTGGTAGAATTAAGTGGCTGGGTACTTGCCAGGTTTCGGAAGCATTGATAGACTGACATTATCGTCTAGCAAAGGTAAAGGCAATGACATTACTCAGGTATAAAGACCATGAAAAAGACTTTCTTGAAGCAATGGCAACGAAATTTTGCTTTACTGGCAAAACTCGGCTAGTATTAGTAAAGCGGTTCTGCGAACAATATGCAGAATGGAATGATAGGACTTTGGCTGATGATTTGGCAGGTGAATTACTAGAGGTAACTAAAAAGGAAGAGAAAGATCCGGCTGCTACTAAAAAAAGTGTAGATGCGGCTGCTGTTATTTTGCGCGATCGTTTACAGGTAATTTGCGACAAGCTGAAAGATGAAGGGTGCGACTTTGGGGAAACTGAAAGAGGCCGCTGGAAAATAGGTAAAGCATGGTTACAAAAAGTTAAATTTCCTGAATGGGCAAAAGAACAGGGATTAATTAAACAGCGCACTATCGAAGAATGTTGGCAGGAATTACAAACAAAAGCTAAAATTTCCCAACCCACGAAACCAGGAGAAATGCCATCAGAGTTAATTGTGGAGAAATGGGAACCCCGACTATCAGGTATGGGCGCAAGAACAAACGTCAAACGTCAATCATTCCTGGCAAATAGCGATTTATTTTATCGGGTTAATTCTCCAAAAACGGGACACTTAATCTTATTTGAACGGGAACCTAACGGCACAATTGTTTGTTTATGTCCCTCAGAATTTGCCCCCTCTACCTACCATGCAGGGAAAGAGACAAAGTTACCTCATCCTGACTCTGAGTATGAATTTTTTGGCTCGGATGAGCTAGGATGGGAACAACTGATTGTGGTGATTACGCCGGAGTTACCGCCATTTCAGTGGTTGGAAGACAGCCGCCAGGAAGCTTTAGAGGTCGATCGAGAGCATTTAGCGGGACTGTTGGACTATGTGAATGGTCAACCTAACGCTGAGGTGTTATATACGGAATATTTGGTTGTTGCCTCTCAGGGGTAATACAGATATCGGCTTTTGCACAATAGACTGGGTTTCTCAGCCGATAATTCTGCAAAAAGCTGTTTTTTTGGGCAAGACTACGCAAAGAAACCGGGTTTATATGAAAAATCGAAGATTCTCAACTAGATATCTACGAAGAAACCCGGTTTCTCACCTCGATGTGGGTAAGTCATGTTGGGGTTTGATAGGTTTAACCTAGCCGAAATTCAATAACTAGAGTCAAGAATAAATATGAATGAAGACAGGATGACAGCCTACGCTAACTTAATCAAAGAAATTAAAGATTCTCCTATTGGTCAAGAATGGGGAATTTTAAATCAATATCCCGATTTTATTGATGAAACTTTAATTACTATAATGAAACAAGCTATCTCTGTTTTAGCCAATCGAGGAGAACGAGATGCAGCAGATCGTTTTGTTAAGTTAGTTATTAAACTGAAGGTTCAGTTATCTGAATCAGCTCCACTTTTTCAGTCAAAAAAAACACAAAATACTGAGTCAAAAATAAATACAAATGAAGATAGAATGACAGCCTATGCTAACTTAATTAAAGGAATTAAAGATTCTCCTATTGGTCAAGAATGGGGAGTTTTAAATCAATATCCCCATTTAATTGATAAAACTTTAATTACTATAATGAAACAAGCTATCTCTGTTTTAGCAAAACGAGGCGAACGAGACACAGCAGATCGTTTTGTTAAGTTAGTTACTCAACTGAAGAATTGTATAGAACTCAGGGAACAAGTTATTAAACTTTATAATCAAGGGAAATTTAATGAAACGATAGAAATTGCTGAACAAGCATTAACCTTGGCTCAATCCCTTCATCAAGGCGATCATCCTGATGTGGCAACCAGTCTCAATAAATTGGCAGAAATCTATTACTCCCAAGGACGCTACAGTGAAGCTGAATCTCTTTTGGAACAGGCATTAGAGATGAAACAACGCCTATTTACAGGCGACCATCCTGATGTGGCACTCAGTCTTAATAACTTGGCATCACTCCACAACTCCCAAAAACGCTATTTTGAAGCTGAACCTCTCTTGCAACAGGCATTAGAGATAAGAAAGCGCCTATTTACAGGCGACCATCCTGATGTAGCATTCAGTCTCAATAACTTGGGAGGACTCTACGAATCCCAAGGACGCTACAGTGAAGCTGAACCTCTCTTGCAACAGGCATTAGAGATGAAACAACGCCTATTTACAGGCGACCATCTTGATGTGGCACTCAGTCTGAATAACTTGGGATTACTCTATTACTCCCAAAGACGCTACAGTGAAGCTGAACCTCTGTATAAACAGGCATTAGAGATGAGACAAAGCCTATTTCAAGGGAACCATCCTGATGTGGCATCCAGTCTCAATAACTTGGGATTACTCTACAAATTTCAAGGACGCTACAGTGAAGCTGAACTTCTGTATAAACAGGCATTAGAAATGAGACAGCGCCTATTTACAGGCGACAATTCTAATGTGGCATCTAGTCTGAATAACTTGGCAGCACTTTACAAATTCCAACGACGTTACAGTGAAGCTGAACCTCTGTATAAACAGGCATTAGAGATGAGACAACGCCTATTTCAATGCGACCATTCTAATGTGATATCTAGTATGAATTACTTAGGAGAAATCTATCACTTGCAAGGACGCTACAGTGAAGCTGAACTTCTGTATAAACAGGCATTAGAGATAAGACAACGCCTATTTCAATGCGACCATCCTGATGTGGCACTCAGTCTCAATAATTTGGGAGGAATTTATTACTCCCAAAGACGCTACGGTGAAGCTGAACCTCTATTGCAACAGGCGTTAGATATGAGAAAACGCCTATTTACAGGCGACCATCTTCATCTGGCATCCAGCCTCAATAACTTGGCAGGACTCTACCAATTCCAAGGACACTACAATGAAGCTGCACATCTCTACCTACAGGCATTAGAGATGTACCAACGCCTATTTCAAGGGAACCATCCTGATGTGGCATCCATGATCAATAACTGCGCATTTCTCTATAAATTCCAAGGACGCTACAGTGAAGCTGAATCTCTACACCAACAGGCATTAGAGATGAGACAACTCCTATTTACAGGCGACCATCCTGATGTGGCAACCAGTCTCAATAACTTGGCAGAAAGCTACTACTCCCAAGGACGTTATGGTGAAGCTGAATCTCTCTACACACAGGCATTAGAGATGTGGCAACGCCTATTTCAAGGGAACCATCCTAATGTGGCACTCAGTCTCAATAACTTGGGATTACTTTTAGCAGCTACAAATCGGCCCCAAGAAGCATTTGAAAAAATGCAACAAGGGATCGAAATGGAAACTCGCTTGATTCAGCGTAATTTTGCCTTTAGTTCAGAACAAGAGCGACTGAAATCCATTAAAAATAGTAGAGTCAATTTTGATGCTTTCCTTTCCTTAGTTTCTCAATATTTCTCTGACTCTCCCACAGAAGTCAAACTTGCCTTAGATATCGTTCTCAAACGCAAATCTCTCACCGCAGCAGCGTTAGCCGCGTTTAATTTTGCCATCCACAGTCAACGCTATTCCCACCTCAAACCCCAGTTTAATCGCCTCCGTTCTTTGGAAGAACAACTGTATCACCGCAGATATAGCCCACCCCTTCCAGATCGCGAACAACCCATAGAACTTTATCGCATTCGTTTGCAAAACTATCAAAAAGACATTGCCGAATTAGAAAACCAATGTCAACAGTTAGAAAAGCAACTCGCCGCCGAAGTCCCTGAAATTCAACTCGACCATCAAACCCTGGATCGTCGCGCCGTTGCCTTAGAATTACCAGCCAATAGCGTCTTAGTGGAATATGTGCGGTTCGATCGCTATGATTTTACAGCCCCCAAAGATGAAAACTGGAAATCTGCCGAATATTGGGCGTTTATTTTACCCTCCCAAAATCCCGATGCGGTGCAGATGATTTCATTAGGAGAAGCGCAACCCATTGATGATTTAATTGAAAAGGTGCGAAAAGTTTTATCCTTGGACAAAAATACCCCACCCCCAGAAACGAGGGCAAAGAAAAAGGGTAAAACACGGGATGAAGCACTAGAAGAGCTATTAAAGAAGCATCTATATGACCCCCAAGAACCCAACGCCTTACGCGAAAAAATCTTTGATCCTCTGATTGCTATTCTGCAACCTTATCAAAACATTTTTATTGCCCCCGACTTTGGTTTAAGCCTGATTCCCTTTGGGGTTTTGCCCGTCGATGAAACCGGCCAACAGTTATTAAGGGATAAGTATCAAATCAGTTATCTGAGTAGTGGGCGAGATGTATTAAGATGGAAACTTGAAACAGACCGAACCGCCTCAGAATCCTTAATTATTGCCAATCCTAACTTTAACTATCCCAATCCTTCAAGTTTAACGAAATCTCAAACCGAAGGTTTAACAAAATCCGGTGTTTCTCACAGCACAAAACCCGTATTTAAAACCCTATCTGGTGAGGGCTTTGACCCCCTTCCCGAAACAGAACCCCTAGCCCAAACCATCGCCAAAAAATTAAACATTCCCAATCTGTATTTAGGCGATAAAGCCCTAGAAACCCTATTTTCTCAAACAGCCTGTCCCCGCATTTTATTAATCGCGACACATGGAGATTATGAAGCCGAAGACCCATATTTTCAATTAACATATCAATTGCTCAACTGTCCATCAGAAGAAGAATATAATTTATTAGCACAGAATCAAAAATTAGTCAATCCCCAACTGTTGCTAGTGATGGAAAATCAAGCCGAAACTTTTCTCAAACAAGGGAAAGAAAATCTCGCCCAATGGTTAAGAAACTTTGCCCAAAAAGTCTCAAAAAAATATAAAATATCCCCCGCACCCAACCCCACAGAAAACCCTTTAGATCGCTTTGCCCTAGCACCCGGTAATGCCATGATTCGGGGTTATTTAGCCTTTGCGGGGGCAAATACTTGGCGAAAAGGAGAGGCATTACCCCCCGAAGCCGGGAAAGGAAGACTATTAGCTGAGGATATCGCGGGCATTGACTTATGGGAAAATGAATTAACGATTTTAATTGCTTGTCAAACGGGCTTAGGAGATGTCCAATCAGGGGAGGGAGTTTTTGGTTTGCGGCGTGCCTTTGCGGTGGCGGGATGTAAAGCTTTGATTATGAGTTTGTGGTCAGTTCCTACCCGTGCATCGCTGTTATTAATGGATGAGTTTTTGACTCACGTTCAGCATGGTTTAGGCAAGGGAGAAGCGTTAGTTAAAGCCCAAAATTATGTCCGATCAATCACGATTCAAGAGTTACACACTTTGCCTCTCGGTCGTGATATTTTGAAGGAGTTTAAGGACAAAGCCAGTAAATTTGAAGAGTTCAGTAAAAATAACCCCGATTATCAATTGTTATCTCATCCTTATTTTTGGGGTGCATGGATTTCTCAGGGATTGGACTGAGGACAAAAATAACCGCTAATTCCTGATGCTGATTAGCCAAAATCTTGTTACTCCGCGCCACCGATCGATCGCCCATCAAACCAGTTTTCTACGTCCAGAACTACAGAAAGTCAAAATCCTGCACATCTTCGCTAAAAGTCCTGACTGTTAACTCCTTCCCTACATCCTGAGCTAGTAAATCGATACCGTTAATAACTTGATTTGGCTCTGCAATACTCAAAACCTGATAACACTTTTCCCGATATTCAGGACGTTCTTGGAAATACTGAATCGATCGCCCTAGCGGCTGCATAACTTGATAAGCTGCTTCAGCTTTGTCGATCGCCTCTTGGGGAAGAGCACTCGCCAACCTGAGCATTCCCAAATCAATTAAATCTCTCGAATTTACCCGATCGATCGGCCATCGATCCGCATTGGCCAACAACTTTTCCGCAAAAATATCGACTAAATTCAAACAAGGAACAGGCGACCAATTTGGATAAATCGGTTCACCAAACTCAATTCGTCCTTCACAAACCATCTCAAACTTAATCGTTGTCCCGTCCACAATCACCGGAAATCTGATTCCGTACTGGTTCGTTTGAATGTCCTGCGGTAAAAAAATGCCGCTGCGCCCAGAAAAAATCGCATCATAGCCACCTTCAGCAACTTGACGGCGCAGGAGACGGTAGCCGCCATCCATCGGACACATAAAATCAATATCCTTGCTCAACCGATATTCTCCCCGCTGCATACTTACCAGCGTTCCGCCGCCAAAGTAAGCCCGACATTCCTGTAGAAATTCGACGTTTAAATGGCTGAGTACAGTTAAGATTTTTTGATGGAATTCGTGTTTAAAGGTCGATCGATCAATCACGTTATTTTCTGAAGTTTCTGGCGAGGGACAAATCCTATCAAGTTCCGCCACCAACCAAGACTGATAATATTGGCTGATTTTTGTAATAAAAGACAGTTCCTCCGAGCTAGGTTTTCCCAAAACTCCCCAATAATCCCAGCCCGATTCGTAGCGGCATAGCATTTCTTTGATATTCAAAAGTTTGATATCAGCAATTTGCCAGCAGATAGCCTGGAGAAATGGGAGTTTTTCTGGGATTTTTAAGGTGGCTGCAACTTCTTCATTGTTCATAAATTTTTGCTTTTTTAATGAACCGCAGAGGGCGCAGAGATCGCAGAGTCAGAAAACGATAGATTTTCCCCGCGCCCGCCCTGATCTATCGTAGGGGCGGTGCCCCCGTGCCCGCCCTCTTAGATTCTAAAAACGAAGCATTTAATTACCAGCTAAAATCTCTTCCAGAGCTAACTTCAGCGTCGGATACTGATATTGAAAACCGCTAGCCAAAGTTTGTTTCGGCAAAACTTTCTGCCCTTCCAAAACAACTTTAGCAGCGTCTCCCAAGAGCAATTCTAAAGCAAAACCTGGCACCGGCAACCAAGAAGGCCGATTTAAAACTTCCCCTAAAGTTTGGCACAATTCATTCATCCGCACCGGATTCGGTGCTGTGGCATTCAAAACACCTTCAACTTGCGAATTTTGCAGGGCGTACAAAATTAAATCAACCAGATCCTCGCGATGAACCCAAGAAAACCACTGTTTTCCTGTGCCAATTGGGCCGCCAGCAAATAGTTTAAAAGGTGGCAGCATTTTAGCCAGCGCGCCTCCCATTCCCAAAACTATCCCCAGCCGCAAAATTGCTAGCCTTGTACCCGCATTTTTTGCAGGTTGCGCCGCTGCTTCCCACTCTTTGCAAACTGTTGCTAAAAAATCGTTTCCCGCAGGGCTGTTTTCGTCAAACTCAGCGGTTTCGCTGGTGCCGTAATAGCCGATCGCCGATGCGCTCACAAATACTGATGGTTTAGGATTAGCATTGACGATCGCCTCTACCAATTTTTCCGTCGTCAGTTTGCGACTGTCCAAAATCGCTTGCTGGCGCGCCTCCGTCCACCTTTCCTCCGCAATCGGCACCCCAGCTAAATTGACAACAGCGTCGCAGCCCGCGATCAACTTTTGCCAATCACCAGACTC
The DNA here is from genome assembly GCA_038260455.1 of Chroococcales cyanobacterium. Taxonomy (GTDB): domain Bacteria; phylum Cyanobacteriota; class Cyanobacteriia; order Cyanobacteriales; family Microcoleaceae; genus Microcoleus. Next base: position 10,195 of record JBBSNU010000052.1, read on the forward strand.
CGCCGGAGTGTAGGCGACAACTTCCAAATTCGGATAAGCTGAAGCCGGAAAAACTCGCCCAGCCTTCGCCGCATCCCTGCTCAAAACCACCACTTGATGTCCCGCAGCTTGCAGCTTCTCTACCAGCCGGCTACCTACAAATCCCGTTGCTCCCGCGATCGCTACTTTCATCTTTCTTCCCGCACTTCATATCAACAGCAGTTTACACGATCGCCCAAACCCGTTTTAAATTATACAAAAATAAATAGCAAGCTCGATCGGCTCACCACCAGCCAAGTCTATTTTGATTAAACTGATAAAGGACGCGAGGAACACAAACAATGCCTGCAAAAAAACCAAAGCTTCTAATTGCTGCCACTATCGTCGCAGCAGGTAGCGCCGCGGTATACTTTTACTTCCAGGGTTTGAGCCAACAAGTCTCCAACCCTCAAGACAGCGCCAAAGTTATACCAGACGAAGCAATGATGGCCGCCTTCATCTCCCCCAATCCCCAAGCCCTATCCGAGTTGCAGCAATTCGGCACCCCAGGCGCTCAAAAGTTGGTCGGTGCGGGTTTGCAGGCCTTTCAAGAACAAAGCTTGGCAGGCACTCAAATCGACTTTGAGAAAGACTTAAAGCCCTGGCTGGGGGGGGTGATGGTCGCTCTGCTACCCCCCGACGCTGCGGCGAAAACAGAGGCTCCTAAGCTGCTGGTTGTAGTCAGCGTCAAAAATAAAATTAGCGCGTGGAATTTTGCGAATAAATTAAAATCTCAGCAAGGTGCAACAACTCAAGAAACCGAGTATAAAGGAGTTAAAATTTCTGAGATTGCCGAGCCAACCGGCAAGCGCTACAGTGTGGCTTTGCTGAACGACCAATTAGTCATGGCTCCTTTGAGAAAGCCTGTGGAATTGGCGATCGACACTTTTAAAGGAGAACCCTCCCTCGCTACACAGCAGAGTACAACTAAGTTTTTTGCAGAGAGTGCTGGGGTCAAGAATCCGATCGCAACTATTTACATTGCTGACTATCCTGCCGCCATGCAGCAATTGAAAGCTAATTTGCCCGATGATTTGCAACCGCTTTTGACAGTGATGCAGCAGTTCAAACAAGTCAAGTCAATGGTGGCGGGAATTGGAGCGGACAGTTCGGGATTGAGGGTAAAAACCATCGCTCAGCTAGACCCTAAATTACCTGAGCAAAATTTGCAAGCCCCGTCGAAATTGTTGTCGAGATTTCCCGGCGAAACTATTGCTTTAGTCGGCGGTAAGGGACTGGATAAAATTTGGTCGCAGGCGACTGCTGAGGCAAAAGATAGCCCGGAAGTCGATCGGGGAATTCAGCAGGTTCGCAATAGTTTTAAACGGTTGGATTTGGATGCGGATCGCGAGGTTTTTGGGTGGATGAATGGGGAATTTGCGATCGGGGCGATCGGTTCGGATCAAGGTATTTTGTCTCAGTTGGGGATGGGGGCGGCGATGATTTTTGAAACGAGCGATCGCCCCGCAGCAGAAGCCACTCTCGAAAAACTCGATGCGATCGCCAAAAGCAATCCTACAGTCAGCGTCGCCCCCAGACAAGTTCAGGGAAAAGAAGTTACAGAGTGGACAATACCGCAGCAAGGCAGTTTATTCGGCCACGGTTGGCTGAATGAAAATTCTGTGTTTGTCGCTTTCGGCGGCCCTTTAGTCGATGTCATCACCACAACGCCACCGCAACCGCTAAGCAGCAGTCCGAGTTTTCAGGCGATCGCCACTTCTTTACCGCAAGCCAACCAAGGTTACTTTTACATAGATATGGAAAAAGCTATGTCTTGGGCCAACCGTTATTTACTCGCAGTACAGCCCAATTTAGTTTCGCCACCAGTCGCTGATTTGCTCAATTCTCTCCGAGGAGTCAGTGTAGCCACAACTTCGACAGAACCGACAACTGCTCAGCTTGAAATGCTGTTTGCCTTAAAATCTAACAATTAGGCGATCGGGAATTGGGAATTGGTAATTGGGAATTGGCGATCGGTAATTGGTAATCTTTCTATCCATTAAATCCGTTACAGAATCCATTTCCCAACTTCTTTTGAGCCGTTACATCCCGTACACTGCCTCTTCCCTCTTCCTTCTTCCTTCTTCCCTCTTCCTTCTTCCTTCTTCCTTCTCAAAAAAAAGTTGCTGCCTCTCCAGGGAGGGCAGCTACTCAAATAAAGCATTTTAATGTCTCTCAAAACTTCTAGATTAACCTTCAGACATTCCAGACTTATTCGGCAATTGCAAGTCATCGGGATCTACATAATGACAAACTGATTTGTCCATACAAATTAAGGCCCAGCCGGATTTATCGATGCTCATCAACTTGTAAGAAGCTGGCTGAATAAAGAAACCTTTGTGGTTGCGGGTGGCAGGTTTGATGTTAACGTGGCTGTCGTTGCTCATGTCGTTAAAACTCCTAGTATTTATTGTAGTCAAGTCTGAAAACCGCTCAACGGGTTTGTCGATCGTCTAAGTTTTCAAATACTAGCACTGCCTTTCTGAATTTTCCATAAAGTTATTTATTGATTTATTACGAAATCGTAATAAATTACTAACCCTATTTCCTTGATCCCCGCTAAACAATCGGCTTTTCTAGGCAGTTACGGCTCTAAAAGCCACTGCTTGACACGGACGAGACTCTTCCAGTCTGGTTTTCTATTTAATCCTTCTTCAAAATTTTTTTTAACTTCGTCCAGCAACTCTTCGGAAGCCATCAGAAGTTGCTGAGCGACTTCTACGTGGGGGCGCACTCCTTTTTCTTTGAGGTCGAGGATCGCGATTGCTAGGTTGATGCGAGCTTGGGGGTCGTGAGGGTTCAATTTAACGGCTGTTTTGGCTGCCTTTTGAGCAGATGTGGGTTTATTTTCCAAGAGGTAGAGCCACGAGAGGCTAGCCCAGGCATTGCCATTTTTTGGAGCTTTTTCGCACACTTCTTTGAACAGGGGGATCAGATTGGCAGGGGCTTCGCCAGCTTGGTAGCGATCGAAACCTTCTTTAAACAATTCTTCTGGAGTCATGCGATTTGAGATTGAGAATATGAGATTTGGAATGTTGGATCGATCGAACAGGGCATGGCGCAATTAATAACTTTGGACGCCACGCCCTATTTTAAGTTTAGGTAGAAAAAGAACTGCCGCAGCCGCAAGTCTGAGTAGCGTTGGGGTTGGTAAACTTAAAACCGCCCCCGATCATAGAATCGCTGAAGTCGAGCACCAAGCCGTAGAGATAAAGAATGCTTTTGCGATCGCACACTACCTGAAAACCATCGTAGTCAAACACCTCATCGTCAGATTTCACAGTGCTCGGATCTGCGAAATCCATCACGTAAGACATACCAGAACAGCCGCCCTGGCGCACCCCTACCCGCAAGCAGAGGTCTGTACCTTGTTTTTCTCGAAGAGCTAAAACTTGACGGACAGCAGAGTCCGTCATTTGAATCCCTCGCTGTTGTGAAATGGCTTGAGTCATAATTTGCCGAACTCCTGAGACTGTCAAATGCTAAGAGTTTAATCTTATCCCTCCATTGTACAGGGAAGAAGTCAGTAGTCAGCAGTCATTAGTCAGTAGTCAGTAGTCAGTAGGGGCGGTGCCCCCTGGCCCGCCCTCCTGCAGTCAGCAGTCAGCAGTCAGCAGTCAGCAGTCAGCAGTCATTAGCATTTTGTAGATACTGTCTTGATCTGTCAAGGGGTAGCGAGCAAATAAGTTGGATCGAAAGGCTTTTGGGACTTTAAAATCCCAAAAGCCAAATGCACCAACTTCCTCATCAGAGCACCAATTACCTGCATT
>JBBSNU010000053.1:0-13744 GCA_038260455.1 Chroococcales cyanobacterium
GCAATCTGTACTTCCTGCAAAGCTGATTCTGGGGTTTCGCCAAAAGCGGAACAGTATTTTAAATCAGGAATATCGGCAATGTAGCCTTCATCTTGGTTGCTGTAAAAAATATTGATGTGATAGTCTTTCATGGTTCATCATCCTCTATTGTAAGAGCGTATTCCTCGATTATCGCTAAGAATTGACGGACTTGATAGGGTGTCACCTCACCTTTCTTATTTTGAATATTAATGATTTCCGGCACTTCAGGATGATTGAATATGTGATGACTCCCGCTGACTCTCGCCAGACTAAAGCCAAAGGCTTCAATCAGTGTCACCATTTCATTAAATTTGATGTTTTTTGACCCAGATAGCACCTTTTCTAAAATTTTACGCTTTTTCATCGCTTTAAAAAGTGAATTAATCCTATTCTTCGTATAAACCAGCTTCCTCAGTCATCTCGATTAGCTGGTCTAATAGTTTACGGCGCTTTCTGTCGCGATGTTCTTTGTAAATGATTAAATCCTTAAATTGAATCCGCCGATGGGAACCTACTTTGATATAAGGAATTGCTCCTTCATCTAGCAACTTGACAAGAAATGGTCGCGATACATTTAGGATATCAGCAGCTTGCTGCGTCGTCAGTTCGCGATTGTGACGCATTTCGGAAATATAACCCTCGTCTTCGCTGCTGTGAGAAATATTCATGGGTTGGTATTAATAACTTTACGCAATCTGCAATCGTTTCCCGAATGTCTTAGGTTCTGGTAGAGGTTTGCCATCTTCTTGATATACCTCAATCAAGGTTTCTAACAATTCTTGTCCGTGTTTTGCTGCTTCCTCGTAAGTGTGTCCGTGAGTGCAAGGCTGCATGACATCGGTAAACTCAGGCAAGCTGACAACAAAAAGTCGATCTTCTTCTGACCACTGGATAACAACTGTATATTTCATAGTTCTGTCTCCTCTGCTCCGATTTCCTGTAATACCTCAAATTTTTCGTTGACTAACTTCTCTAAATATAGTTTAGCATCATTTCCGTCTTTGCCAGCTATGATAATAGCTTGTACTAATTTGGGATGCTTCCGTTCGTTCCGTACCGTACAATAGATATGATGCCGTAAACAAATGTAAAATGGAAGCAATACAACTGTCTTTATTCTCAAATAAGGAAGAGACAATTCCTGCAAAAAAGCCGAAGCAAGCAAAATTAGGGCGTTACGAACGAATCCAACGCGAACTAGAAGCAGATGACTCCGATCCTTACAAGATTTTTATTGATGTTGAATCTCAGTCAATCCCCGCCTCAAACTATAGATTTGTAGATCTTTTCTGCGGTGCTGGCGGAATGACACAAGGTTTATTGCAAGCAGGTTTTCAACCAGTAGCAAGTGTTGAAGTTAACCCCATTGCTTCTGCAACTCATATCAAAAATTTTCCTGATTGTCATCACTTTTGCGACGACATCAAAAACTTAAATTCCCAAAAGTTGCTCGCTCAAATTGGTTCACCGGAAGTTCATCTTGTTGTAGGTGGGCCGCCGTGTCAAGGTTTCTCAGTTGCCGGAAAACGTGACCCCAATGACCCTCGAAACCGCCTGTTTAGAGAGTTTGTCCGCATCGTCTCGGAAATACGTCCCTGGTACGTGGTGATGGAAAATGTGCCGGGAATTCTGACTATACAGAAAGGGGCTGTTAAGCAAGCTATTTGCGAGGCTTTTGAGGAAATTGGCTATCCCCACGTTTCCGTTGCGGTGCTGGAATCAGCCGCCTATGGAATTCCGCAAATCAGGCCGCGAGCTATTTTTATTGCTAACAGATTTGGGATGCCAAATCCCTATCCCAAGCCGCAATTGTTGTCTGAAAAATACAAAGCAATTGAGTCAGCAATTGATGATTTGCCAGAGTATACTCGCATACCAGAAATTAATCACGAGTGGACTCGTCATTCTGCTGAGTATATGGAAAGACTTGCTAAAGTTCCGCCGGGAGGTTCCTTGTATGCAAGCTATGCAGATGCTTTCAAGCGACAGTATCCGGGAAAACCGAGCATGACTGTGAAAGAAAATCACGGCGGCACTCATATTCATCCTTATCTCAACCGCGTTATTTCAGCTCGCGAAATGGCTAGATTGCAAACTTTCCCGGATTCATTTATTTTTGAAGGTTCGATGAAAAAGGCTATGTGGCAAATTGGAAATGCTGTGCCGCCCCGTTTAGCGGAGTGTATCGGCTTTGCACTTGTTCCCTACTTGACTGATATTGCTTTGAACAAATCTAGCAAACTTATTATTAACCGTCAGGAGCAGATTCAGCTAGTTTTTGATTGAGAGCATTTCTCCAGGTTTCAAAATCATACCAGCCACATCCGACGCAGCCTTCCTCAGCTTCAGCACCACGCTGATGTATGGAAGGCCAATCTTCGCCTCCTTTATACCAAAAGCTGATACCGAAAGGTTCTCCCCTTTTTCCTGTTTTAATGCAGCGTTCGCAACTTCGAGATTTTAGAAGATTGTGATTGCCTGACGCATCCTTCTTGAGCAACTGAAATTTTTTCTTTATTTCAGATTCGCTCATAGATTTCAGGTGCGGTGGCTCATTCTCTCCCCAGCGTTCCATCGGGAATCTATGGTCAATTACTAATTCATGGGCTGCTCGTTTCCTCTGTTCGATTACATCTGTATAAGATGAAACTTCGAGTATTCTTTTTACTAGAGCAGCGGGTATGTTAGCAGCAGAATTTGCTGATTTGATCTCTCCTGTCCAGCGATCGCCCAAGCGTATTCCCTGACAAGTTGGACAGTACCTCTTTTCTCTTTCAATAACCAGACCGGGGCGAGTCCTGGTTCCACGCTGCAATCCCTGAATCCCGCCGCCGCCAGCATATTGACCTGACGCGATCTGTTTTCCTTCGCACTCCCGACAGTGCCATTGTTGGTCTGAGAGGAGATTCAAGACTTTTAATTGCGTTGAGTCTTGTTTTAATTGAGCTTTAATTGTGCTTGCTAAATCTTGATTACTCACTCTATATTTTCGGCTTCTATTTCTAGATTGTCGAGAAGATTGGAAACAGTTGTGCCTAAGCCGCTAGCCAAACTTACAAGTGCAGTTATGGACGGATTTCTGACTCCGCGTTCTACTCCAGATATATAAGTGCGGTCTAAGTTAGCACGCATTCCGAGCTCCTCTTGCGAAATTCCTAACACTGTCCTGCGTTGCCTGACGAGATGACCTAAAGCACGCAGAATCTTCTGTTTCGATCGACTCATCTGCCAATTTTCAGTCTCTGCGGACTATCCGTCTACGGACGATGTGTCACATTTCGGGGAAGTTCGCCCCTACCAACCCGACCTATCCCCAGTGCCACATAGCGGTACAATGGTGAGATCGCATTCCCCAACTCCCAACCGTGATAGAGCGCTACACCTTGCCCGAAATGGGCAACATCTGGACTGAAACCGCCAAGCTAAAAACCTGGCTGCAAGTAGAAATCGCTGTCTGCGAAGCTCAAGCCGAACTCGGCTACATCCCCGCCGCCGCAGTCGAAGAAATCAAAGCTAAGGCTAATTTTGACCCGAAACGAGTCCTCGAAATTGAAGCCGAAGTCCGCCACGACATGATCGCCTTCTTGACAAATGTCAACGAATATGTAGGCGATGCCGGACGCTACATCCACCTCGGCTTAACCAGTTCCGATGTACTCGATACCGCTTTGGCGCTGCAATTAGTCGCTAGCGTCGATATCTTGCTAGAACGTGTCGAAGAATTGAGTCAAGCTATTCGCTATCAGGCTCAACAACATCGCAATACTGTCATGGTGGGCCGATCGCACGGAATTCACGCCGAACCCATCACCTTTGGCTTTAAACTAGCTGGATGGCTGGCTGAAGTGTTTCGCAGCCGTGAAAGATTGGTGAATTTGCGATCGTCGATCGCAGTCGGCAAAATCTCCGGCGCAGTCGGAACCTATGCTAATATCGATCCGCGAATAGAGGCGATCGCCTGTCAAAACCTCGGACTCGAACCCGATTGTGCATCCACTCAAGTCATATCGCGCGATCGACACGCCGAATACGTCCAAACCTTAGCACTCTTAGCCGCATCGATCGAGCGTTTCGCAGTAGAAATCCGCAACCTCCAGCGCACCGACGTGCTCGAAGTCGAAGAATTCTTCTCCAAAGGGCAAAAAGGCTCATCCGCCATGCCCCACAAACGCAACCCTATTCGAGCGGAAAGACTCACCGGGATGGCGAGAATTGTCCGCGCCAACGCCGTCGCAGCCCTAGAAAACGTAGCGCTTTGGCACGAAAGAGACATCTCTCACAGTTCCGTAGAACGGATGATTTTACCCGACAGTTCTACAGTAACTCACTTCATGTTAGTAGAAACCACAGACTTAGTAAAACACCTGCTAGTCTATCCCGAAAACATGAAGCGCAACATGAACCTTTACGGCGGAGTAATCTTCAGCCAGCGAGTGATGCTAGCCTTAGTAGAAAAAGGCATGAACCGCGAAGAAGCCTACAAAGTTGTGCAATCTTGCGCTCACCAAGCTTGGAACAAAACCGGCGGCAATTTCTACGATTTAATTTCCAAAGATGTGAGCGTTACTGCTCACATGACAACAAAAGAAATTGATGATTGTTTCGATCCGCAGTATCAATTGAGGCACTTAGATTTAGTGTATCAGCGCTTGGGAATTTAAAAACTGGACGCTTGGCAAACGTGTCACACGATCATCGATTTGTAGGGTGCGTCAGACGAAGTTCTAGAGCAATTATCGAGGGTTTAGTATTCTGACGCACCTTACTAAGAGTGCCAGTTGCGTAAAATAGTTTACAATTGTTTCTGAATAATTAAACCGCAGAGGGCGCAGAGGGCGCAGAGTCAGAGAATAGAGAGATAAATAATTCCGAGAGTGCCAGTTGCGTAAAATAGTTTACAATTGTTTCTGAATAATTAAACCGCAGAGGGCGCAGAGGGCGCAGAGTCAGAGAATAGAGAGATAAATAATTCCGATACCAACGGATTTGATATGACTTCTTCCTTCGTGTCCTTCGCGTCTTCGCGGTTCCATAATACTAACTATTCGCGCCAGAAACGAGTAAGAATGGACAACGATATCCAGGTTCTGAAGCGACTTGATCGGGCAAGTTTGCCCACCAAATTTCTCCGCGATACATTACCAATCCTCATGGGGTAAGGACATAAATTGCATCTTTGCCAAAACAGGATCTAGTTCAGAGGACTCTTCAGAATAGACTTGATTTAGTTTGCTCAAAATTCGATCGCGGTTGTGTCGCCGCAGATACGCCTGCAATGCTTTTGTATAAAGCTCACTGCGTGATAACCCTAACTGACTAGCCAAAGCCTCGGCTTCTTCAAAAACTAAATCTGGAAGTGAAATTGCAGTTTTCATAGTTTCTCCTGCTGTCACTGTTACTACATAATATTGATTATACCACAGAAAAATCACCTCAATCTCTTCTCTAATATTCGCCATCAAAACAGCTATGAAATTTAATCGTTTGGGAAAATATCCGATCGCCTTTATGCTAGTATTGCTATGTGCGATCGGTCTGCACCAACCAATATTTGTCCGCGCCCAGGAACCGCCAAGAGTGGAAATTACCCAACCAGAAACTAGCCCGATCGCACCTGAAAGCATTTTCATGAGTCAACTTCCCAGTTGGGCGCGCCTTGTTGACATCCGCACCGTAAATCCCAACATTCGCCTCGATATTCGCTACGCCACTACTAACAATTTCTTGAAACGAAAGCTTTACTCTCAAGCAAAATGTGCTTTGAGAAGTTCTGTTGCTCAAAAGTTAGCCCTAGTTCAAACAGATTTAGAAAAAATTGGCTTGGGTTTGAAAGTTTACGATTGCTACAGGCCTTTTTCTGTGACTAAGCAAATGTGGGAATTTTTGCCAGATCCGAACTATGTTGCTAATCCTGCTAGGGGCTCGCGGCACAATCGCGGTGCGGCTGTGGATTTAACTTTAGTCGATCGCACTGGCAAAGAATTAGAGATGCCAACGACCTACGACGATTTTACCAAAAAAGCTCACGCAGATTATCAAGGCGGCAGCGCGCAATCTCGGAAAAATCGTCAAGTGCTTAAGGATGCGATGAAAAAACACGGATTTATCGGTATAACAACAGAATGGTGGCACTTTGATTCGGAAGATTGGCAGAAGTTTGCAATTTTAAATGTGTCGCTTTCTGAAATTCCTTAATTAGCTAGGACTTACGGTTAAAACCGCGTCTACACAAACGAAGACGGCGGTTAAAACCGCGTCTACACAAACGAAGACGGCGGTTAAAACCGCGTCTACACAAACGAAGTCCGCCTCCGCGGACTGAAGAAAAGAAGGTAATTTTAACCGCCCACTCTTCAACCCGCGCACCATCCGGGTTTTGTCTGTATAGACGCGGTTTCAACCGCCTACTCTTCAACCCGCGCACCATCCGGGTTTTGTCTGTATAGACGCGGTTTCAACCGCCCGGTATTCTTGAAAATTATCGCACTCGCACGAAAAATTCATATTCAAATCCCCGGAAATTCGAGTCTAGTTCAAATGTGTAATTGCCAGTAACAGGTATTTTGCCCGTCCACTCAGTTTCATTGCCTGTATAATTATCTCCAGTCAAAGGTTTGCCATTCTGAGTCAGAATTAGTGGGAAAACACCTTTCCGATTCTTAACAATCATTGTTTGATTTTTGGCTGCCCGAATCTTGTAGGAATGGCTGCCGCCGCCGATAATTCGACCTTTAATAATGGCTTCATTTCCCCCAGGCAGAAAATTAATCTGCTGGTTCACCTTCGCACAACTGCTTTCGGTGCGATTTTTGGCAATCCAACCGGGCGGTTCGGTAATTCGCAGCCAACCGTTTTGTTCTTCGGCGACTGAAACAAAGGTATTATTTTTGAGTTTTCCTACTATTTTGCTGCCGTTGACTTGCGGGCGCGATCGCACATTTAGCGGTGGATTCGGATCGCTGACTACAGCCATACTGATTTTACACCCGGAATCGGGAGGTGTGACAACTACTGGGCCAACTTTTGGCGGAGAAACTGCGACGATTTGCGGTGGTTCAAATGCGGGGCTTTTGGCTGGTTGCGATGGAGAAGGGGGAGATTCCGCAGCCTGGGTTTCTGCTTGCAGGGGTTCTGGTTGCAGAAATTGGGGGTTATTCGCCGGCACCGATGCAATTGGGTTTCCGGTGGCTGCTGGCGATGCTGCAAGGGGAAGAGGGGATTGTTTCATCGCGCCAGACTGTATAGTTGCAGCAGCGACTCCCACTGCTGTTGCAAGTCCTGCTAAGCTGACTGTGATGATTTGAATGTTGGTAAATGACATAATTGACCTCTCTGTATTTATAGTAATAATTTTTGTTTCGGAGTTGGGGCGATCGCCAGTTTATTTATAGTGGAAATACCTAGTGCGAGCGGCTGGGTCAGGATTTTTATCTACAATTTCAGATGGATAATTGCCGCAATAATTTCCGTCAATATATACTGGATGCCTTTACTGATGGTAATCTTGCTTGCTTGTCATTTGCGCGCAAATCTGGCAAGGTAAGTGTTCAGCACGAGGTGTATAAAATGTCAAGATTGATTCCTCTGAGATTACAACCGCCCCGCGATCGATTGTTGGAGGAGGTGAAGCAGGAAGTTCTCGCCGCTAGAGCGCAGTCTTTGCACGCTTCTGTGCTGGCTAACTTCAGCCCAGACTCGCAGCCTCTGGGTGCTAGCCGCTGTTGGGATGTGGAAGTGAAAGCCGGCAACCGTCCGAGTTTTCGGCTTCCTCCCAAAGCTAGCATTTCTAAGGTGTTCGATCGCAGCGGTGGCAAATTGGTCATTTTGGGAGCGACGGGTTCCGGCAAAACCACGACACTGCTAGAATTGGCTCTAGTGTTAGTTTCCCGCGCCGAACAAGATGCTAGTTTGCCTCTACCGGTGTTGTTTGAACTCGGATCGTGGAAAGCAGACTCCGGGGCGATCGCCGATTGGTTAATTGCTCAACTTCAGTACAAATACGGCATCTCTCCCGCTACGGGCAAAAAATGGCTCGCCGAACAAAAATTATTGCCTCTCCTCGACGGTTTGGACGAAGTAGAAACCCAGCGCCAAAACTTGTGCATTCAAGCAATCAATCAGTTTCTGGAAAGCGAAATTAAACCAAAACATTTAGTAGCTTGCAGCAGTTTTGAAGTTTACAAAAACTGCCAGACTAGATTTAAACTCCAAGCAGCAGTTTTACTAAAACCTCTGACAGAAATTCAAATTCAAAATTATCTGCAAGCAGCCAGAAGCCGCGAACTTTGGTACAGCATCGAGAAGGAACCGGAGTTGTTGAAACTGGCAAAAGTTCCCTTGTTGTTGAGCATGATGGCTCTGGCTTATGAGGATATTTTAATCGAATCTTGGAAGCGCATAAGTTCAGCAGAAGAACAGCGTAAATATCTGTTAACGGCCTATATTCGCCACCAAATTAGCCGGGAAGTCAAGCAGTATCCGAGAAACAAGGAATTGCGGCCCGAACAAATTCGCCACTGGCTGGGATGGTTGGCCAGAAGGATGGAACAGCAAGGACTTCAAGAATTTTACCTCGATCGCATCCCGTCTAGTTGGCTGCAAACAGGCGAGGAACAGCGCAAGTATCAGTTTGGAGTTAAGCTAGTTGGCGGGCTGATTTGGGTGATTTTGGGATTAATTTTTACCCTAGTCTCCGGGTCGAGTTGGGGGTTGATTGTGGGTGCTGCGGCTGCGGTAATTAGTGCTTTGTTACCGGGAATTCCGGGGATTGAAAGTTTTATTTTGCACCTGGTACTGTGGTCTAGCGGTCATATTCCTTGGGATTACCAGCGTTTTTTGGATGCTGCGGGCGATCGGCTGTTGCTGCAAAAAACGGGCGATCGGCGCTATCGATTTGTTCACGATTTGTTGCAAAAACATTTTGCTGAAATCTAAATGCTTAAGTAAATCCACTGAATTCAACATAAAACACAGATTGCTAAAAAGCTTGCTGTGTATTTCTTCTTGCCTTCTTCGTTATTCGTTCTTTCTTACTGTACTGTATCGATCGCCCGTACTTGAAACAGTATAGCGAGCGATCGAATTACTGACTGTAATTAGTTCATATTTTCTGGTTCTACTCCCAAAGCCTGCAATTGTTGAGCTAATTGTTCGACACGTTGAGCTAATTGTTGGGCGCGTTGCGATTCCTGTTGGGCGCGTTGCGATTCCTGTTGGGCGCGTTGCGATTCCTGTTGGGCGCGTTGCGATTCCTGTTTCACCTGTTCTTCTGGTGTCAGATAGCGTTTCCCATCGCTGTCATACCAATACAACCACTCTCTTGTCACCCCAGAATAATTTCCCCTTTCACAACCAATTCCCAAACCAATTTCTGGCATCCAAACTGGACTTTCTGACTGTAATTCATATTTGCCATTGACTAACTTGTGTACTTCCAAATGAGGTTTCCGGCGACGGCGGGAAGAATAAATAATGTAATAAAGTACACCTAAAGCTTGATAGTCCTCCAATTTTGTGCTGTATTCCTTGCGATAATTTGGAGAAACAACTTCCAGTACGAACAGCGGCAGGACATTTTCATCCCAGAGCACGTAACTGGGACGCAATTCTTCGTCGTAAAACCTTTCGACTCCTAAACTTAAGAAGGCATCAGGGACGATGGGCGGTGTTTCTGGGTGATAGTAAACACCCATATCAATCCCAAAGAACCAGTCCATGCGTTCCGACCACAGTATCAACAAGATTGCTTTTAACAACCCCGGTATTAGTTCTTGCAGTTCATTATCCACAGGCGTTTCATCAGAATCTGGTAGTTCATCGGCTGAGGGCAAGTTCCTCGGTAAGTTGTAATGTAACATTGCGGCTTTCCTCAAAACTAATTCATATTATAGAAACACAAATTACTATTGAACAATGGAATATTTTTCAAAGGATTTGACAAAAAGGGCGAAAGATGATATATGAGAGATTTTATACTATCCAAGTGCAAACTGTACGATCGCATCCTCATCCGCACCCCAAAAGGTTAAGATTCTAATCTGACCTCCTGCAATCATTGCTTCACCTCCTATGGCAGAAACCTTATTGTTCAACGCCCTCCGCGAGGCGTTAGACGAAGAAATGGCCCGCGACTCAGCCGTATTCGTACTCGGCGAAGACGTAGGCCAATACGGCGGTTCCTATAAAGTCACCAAAGACCTCTACGAGAAATATGGCGAACTCCGAGTGCTCGACACCCCGATCGCCGAAAATAGCTTTACAGGTATGGCAGTAGGCGCGGCAATGACCGGATTGCGGCCTGTCATCGAAGGCATGAACATGGGCTTTTTGCTGCTGGCGTTCAACCAAATTTCTAACAACGCCGGAATGCTGCGCTACACCTCCGGCGGCAACTTCAAAATGCCGATGGTGATTCGCGGCCCCGGCGGCGTGGGCCGGCAACTCGGCGCGGAACATTCCCAGCGGTTAGAAGCCTATTTCCAAGCAGTACCGGGTTTGAAAATAGTCGCCTGTTCGACTCCCTACAACGCCAAAGGACTCTTAAAATCAGCCATCCGCGACGATAACCCCGTTCTGTTCTTCGAGCACGTCCTGCTGTACAACCTCAAGGAAAATTTGCCCGAAACAGAATATTTAGTGCCGTTAGACAAGGCGGAAATTGTGCGATCGGGCAAAGATGTCACCATCTTGACATATTCCAGAATGCGGCACCACGTCCTGCAAGCCCTGCCCGCACTGCTAAAAGAAGGTTACGATCCCGAAGTAATCGACCTAATTTCTCTCAAACCCCTCGACATGGACACCATCGGCGAATCCATTCGCAAAACCCACAAAGTAATTATTGTGGAGGAGTGCATGAAAACCGGAGGTATCGGTGCCGAATTAATTGCTTCGATTAGCGATCGATTTTTTGACGAACTCGACGCACCAGTTTTGCGCCTGTCTTCACAAGATATTCCTACACCTTACAACGGTAATTTGGAAAGACTGACAATTGTCCAACCCAACCAAATTGTCGAAGCCGTCCAAAAAATGGTAGCTTTGCGAGTATAAATAGTCATTAGTCAATAGTCATTGGTTGACTGTTGACTGTTGACTGATGACTGTTGACTGATGACTGATGACTGATGACTAAAATCTGCCAACTAAAATCTGCCAACTGACAACTGCCAACTGACCAATGACTAATAATTAAATATGCAAAAACAACGTTCAATATTAGCCCTAATTTTTGTTTTGCTCGTGGCAGCCATTACTGTAATAGTAACAATACCGACGCGGCTGGGATTAGACTTGCAAGGAGGGTCGCAACTCACGATTCAGGTAAAAACTACCCCCACAATTCCCAAAATTGAGCCGGGAATGTTAGAAGCAGTGCGCCGGATCGTCGAAAACCGCGTTAACGGTTTGGGCGTTTCCGAATCAGTGGTACAAACAGTAGGAGAAAACCAAATTCTCGTGCAGTTGCCGGGAGTAAATGACCCGCAACAAGCAGAACGAGTTTTGGGCGGCACCGCCAAGCTAGACTTTCGGGAACAACTGCCGGGAACAGAAGCGCAATTAGCTATTGAAAGGCAGTTGCAGCAGGAATTGCTGGTAAAACAAACAGAATTGAAAACTAGCAAAAATGAAGCCGCAATTCAAGAAAATCAGGCTGCTTTGAAAAGGAGCAATGAGGCGATCGCCAAACTCTACAAAAGCAGCGGACTAGGCGGCGAAAACCTCCAAGACGCTCAACCTCAACCCTTGCAGTCTGGGCAAAACTGGAACGTCGCTCTCCGTTTCGATACAAAAGGAGGCGAATTGTTTGCCGAACTAACTAAAAATTTAGCCGGCACCGGACGGACTCTGGGCATTTTTCTAGACGAAAGAATGATCAGTTCTCCTGTAGTAGGCGTTGAATTTGCCCAGACAGGAATTAGTGGCGGCAGTGCCGTAATTCAAGGCAACTTTACAACCCAAGAAGCTAACGATTTGGCAGTGCAATTGCGGGGCGGTGCTTTGCCGGTGCCGGTCGAAATTATTGAGAACCGCACCGTCGGTGCAAGCTTGGGACGAGACAGCATTCAAAGCAGTATTAATGCAGGGATCGGCGGCTTAATTTTAGTCTTGATGTTCATGGTGGCATACTACCGACTCCCCGGCGTAATTGCCAATATTGCTCTGTTAATTTATGCTTTGCTAACTTGGGCTGCTTTTGTACTGTTGGGAGTGACATTAACGCTGCCGGGAATTGCTGGTTTTGTGCTCAGCATCGGGATGGCTGTGGATGCTAACGTGCTGATTTTTGAGCGCACTCGGGAAGAGTTGCGGGCCGGAAAGACGCTTTATCGATCGGTCGAATCGGGTTTTTACCGCGCTTTTTCCAGTATTTTGGACGGTAACGTCACAACACTGATTGCTTGTGCTGCTTTGTTCTGGTTGGGTGCAGGTTTAGTTAAAGGGTTTGCTGTAACGCTAGCATTGGGCGTAGCAGTCAGTATGTTTACGGCTCTTACTTGCAGTCGCACTCTAATGTTGGTAGTGTTGGGTTTTCCGGGATTACGCAAACCCGAGTGGTTTTGTCCCGGGTTGCAAAAAGCTGCTAATAGCTAGTAGTTATTGTAGGGTGCGTCAGGTTTGATTTTTTTGACTGCAGTTATTGTAGGGTGCGTCAGGTCTGATTTTTTTGACGACGGGCTACAAATTTTCTCCCTGACGCACCCTACGGTTAGTTAACTGTTGACAGACTTAGCACCGGTGCACTCTTATAGCACCCTAAATTGAGAAATTCTTCTTTCCTCTTCCCTCTTCCCTCTTCCTTCGGGAGCATCTGGGTTTTGCAAAAAGCATTTTTTTTATTATAGTGCGAGCGTCCCCGCTCGCGTATTGTACTCGCTCTTCGGGGACGCTCGCACTATAATGCAAAACTGAGATGCTCCCCTTCCTTCTTCCTTCTGACTTCTTCTTTCTTACTTCAAATTATGCAATTTAGTGTTATCAAACAGCGATCGCTCTGGTGGAGTATTTCCGCCGCGATCGTCCTTGCAGGTATAGTATCGATGGCGATTTCTTGGACTCGTCCCGACATCCGCGCACCGCTGCGCCCCAGTTTAGACTTTATCGGCGGCACTCGCCTGCAATTTGAACTCGACTGCACGAAACCAGAAAATTGTAAACCCATCGATCTTGCTGCTGTCCGCGAAGTCCTCGATACCCAAGGTTTGGCTGGTAGCAGCATTCAAGTTATCGGCAAAGAACAGCGCGGTTTGTCGCTGCGGACAAAAACTTTGGATGTCGAACAGCGGACTGAGTTGCAAACAGCTTTGAGCGAAAAAATAGGCGCTTTTGCTCCTCAATCTATTCAAATAGATACGGTTGGGCCTACCCTCGGCAAACAGTTGTTTACTTCTGGTTTGCTGGCTTTGTTGCTTTCTTTTGCAGGCATTACTCTTTATCTGACATTCCGATTTCAGTTAGATTATGCCTTTTTTGCTTTTATTGCTCTGTTTCACGATGTCTTAATTACGCTTGGTGTATTCTCAATTTTGGGTTTAGTTGCAGGAGTGGAAGTTGACAGTTTATTTGTGGTCGCGCTCTTGACAATTATCGGTTTTTCTGTTAACGATACAGTGGTAATTTACGATCGCGTGCGGGAAGTAATTAAGCTAAATCCCGGACTGTCGATCGATCAAATTGTCGATGATGCCGTCATGCAAACGCTGGGAAGGTCAATCAACACGAC
>JBBSNU010000054.1:0-13728 GCA_038260455.1 Chroococcales cyanobacterium
AGAGGAAACTTGCGACATTCTCGTAGCAGGCGGCGGGCTTGCAGGTGCGGCTACCGCCTACGAAGGTTTGCTGGCGGGGCGCACCGTTTGCATCACGGAAATTACTGACTGGGTAGGCGGTCAGATTTCCTCCCAGGGAACCTCCGCACTCGATGAAAGAGACACTCAGCGATCGCTCTTATTTTACCCCCGCGGCTACCTAGAATTGCGGCAGCGAATCAAAGAACATTACGGGAGGCTAAATCCCGGCGGCTGTTGGGTTAGCTATTCCTGTTTCATGCCCTACGACGGCCACAAAATTTTATTTGGCATCTTGCAGGATGCTGCCAAAAAAGGCAATGGTAAGCTGAAATGGTTTCCCAATACCGTAATTAAAGAACTAGCAATTACTCCGGCTGTGGCGGGGAATGCAGTAGGGGGACAACAAATTAAAAGTGCGATCGCCATTCAACACAAACCAGCCACAAACACCCCGCCAATCAACACCGAAACCCTGTCTAAAACCATCGAAGATGCCTATCGCTACGAAAACTCGGCGCGATTTAACAAAACTATTATTCAGTTTATTCCTAAAGCATCTGGGACCCCTCCTAACTCCAGAATGGGGGCGGATTCCACAAGTTCCCCCCCTTTACAAGGGGGGGCTAGGGGGGGTGCGGATTGGTACGTTGTAGATGCTACCGAAACAGGCGAATTAATCGGACTTGCCGATGTTCCCTACCGCCTCGGAATTGACCCCCGTTCCCCTCTCGAACCTTCCTCCGCCAGCCCCAACGGCGACGCTTACTGCACTCAAGGTTTTACCTACACCTTTGCGATGGAAGCAACAAAGGAACCGCAGCAGCATCAAATCCCGTCTTTTTATCAACAATATGCTCCTTACTACAGTTACGAACTGTCGAGATTAGCAAGCTTTCCGCTAGTTTTCAGCTACCGCCAAATTAAAAGCATGAGACCGGATGAGCCGCGCCCTTCCGATCCCAGGAAATTCCCGATTTATCCAGGGGATATTTCCATGCAAAACTGGACTTGGGGGAATGACTACCGTCCCGGTTCTGCCCAGGATAATTTAATTTATTCTCGCGCGCAATTGGAGGCTAACGGTCAACTGCAACCGGGCGCATGGATGGGTGGTTTGCGAACGGAAACTTTGCGCCGCGGCGAAGAAAATGCTAAAGGATTTTTCTACTGGTTGGTAGCAGGAACTACTGACTCGCAATTAGGTGATGGAGTGAAAAAGCCTTATCCAAACAATCGTTTTTTGAGCGGTTTGGATGGGCCGATGGGGACTGTTCACGGACTTTCTAAATATCCTTATATGCGGGAAGGCAGGCGGATTATTGGGCGGCCGAGTTTCAATCAGCCTCAAGGTTTTACAATCTGGGAAGTTGATATGTCTCGGACTGACTTTAGGGCGGATTTTTACCGCGAGAATTTGTCGGAGGAAGAGTACCGAGATTTGTGGTTGGCTGTGGGTGGTTTGAACGCGCCGGCTTTGGCTGTGGGAAGTCAGTCTGTTGAGGAGACAAAATCGCGATCGCGCGCCCGGATTTATCCTGATAGTGTGGGTATCGGTCATTACGCGATCGACTTTCACCCCTGCATGACCAACAGCCCGCCGGAAGCGCCGGGAAACACCGAACGCGAAGGCACTCGCAAAGGCCAAGGACAAGCTTATCCGTTCCAAATACCGCTGCGGGCGATGATTCCTCAGAAGATTGACAATATGTTAGTGGCGGGTAAAAGTATTGCTGTTAGCCACACGGCGGCGGCTGCTTATCGAGTGCATTCTTTTGAATGGTCTGCTGGTGCTGCGGCGGGTGTTACGGCTGCTTTTTCCCTGGAAAATGGGATTGTTCCCTATGAATTGGTGGATGAATTGCCCTCCCGCGAGCCGAATTTGGAGGCGTTACAGTTGCGGTTGCAGCAAAATAATAATCCGATCGCCTTTCCGGGTACTTCTATTTTCAATAGTTCGTGGCAAAATTGGAAATAATCGCAGTTGGTAATCTGTAGGGCGGACATCCTGCCCGCCGCACAATAAAATTCACTCTTTGTGGAACAGGGTGGAACAGGCTTTCGGGCCTGTTCCTGACACCCCACAATTAACTCGTTACCAAGAAGAGCCTGTTAACAGTATAAAATAACCAATAAGTGAATATTTAACCAACAGCAATTTGTCATCCATCTTTCGATAGAACCAATCAGACACTGCTTTAGTCGGATAATATCAATAATCCCCAAAAATATTCCCCCCTTCCCCTTCCAACTCCCCAAAGGAAACAGTAATGTCAACTGCACAACTAACAAAGCCCAATCCAAATAATGTTTATGCCAAACAACTACTCAGAACCTTAGTAGCTGTCAAAAAAGGAGACTTCTCAGCTAGGATGCCCATAGACCAGACCGGTCTAGCCGGGAAAATTGCTGACGAACTTAACGACATTATCGAGCTCAATCAGAGAATGGCCGCCGAACTCGATCGCATCGGCACAGTTGTCGGGAAAGAAGGCAAAATCGCCCAGCGCGCCACCATCGGCAACGTTGAAGGTTCCTGGGCAGCTAGCGTCAATTCTGTCAATACCCTAATTACAGATTTAGTGCAACCAACCTCAGAAACCGCCAGAGTAATTCGGGCCGTAGCAAAAGGAGATTTATCGCAAACCATCCCCCTAGAAATAGAAGACAGACCACTAAAAGGAGAATTCCTCCAAACAGCCAAAATTGTCAACACAATGGTAGACCAATTGAGTTCCTTCGCCTCAGAAGTAACCAGAGTTGCTAGAGAAGTAGGAACCGAAGGCAAATTAGGCGTACAAGCAGAAGTGGAAGGAGTTGCAGGAACCTGGAAAGATTTAACAGATTCAGTTAACTCAATGGCCGGGAATTTAACAGCACAAGTCCGCAACATTGCCGAAGTGACAACCGCTGTAGCCAATGGCGATTTATCTAAGAAAATTACCGTAGATGTTAAAGGCGAAATTCTCGAACTAAAAAACACGATTAACGTCATGGTGGATCAGTTAAGTTCCTTCTCATCAGAAGTAACCAGAGTTGCTAGAGAAGTAGGAACCGAAGGCAAATTAGGCGTACAAGCAGAAGTCAGAGGAGTTGCAGGAACCTGGAAAGATTTAACAGATTCAGTTAACTCAATGGCCGGGAATTTAACAGCCCAAGTCCGCAACATTGCTGACGTGACAACCGCTGTAGCAAATGGCGATTTATCTAAGAAAATTACCGTAGATGTTAAAGGGGAAATTCTCGAACTGAAAAACACGATTAACATCATGGTGGATCAGTTGAATTCCTTCGCCTCAGAAGTAACCAGAGTTGCGAGAGAAGTTGGTTCCGAAGGCAAACTCGGCGGTCAAGCAGAAGTTAAAGGAGTTGCGGGAACTTGGAAAGATTTAACTGATAGCGTTAACTTCATGGCCGGCAGTTTGACATCACAAGTCCGCAACATTGCTGATGTGACAACCGCTGTGGCCAAGGGCGATTTATCTAAGAAAATTACCGTCGATGTCAAAGGTGAAATCCTAGAGTTAAAAAACACCGTCAACACGATGGTTGACCAGTTAAATTCCTTCTCATCAGAAGTAACCAGAGTGGCGCGGGAAGTAGGAACCGAAGGCAAATTAGGCGTACAAGCAGAAGTGCAGGGAGTAGCAGGAACCTGGAAAGATTTAACGGATTCTGTTAACTCGATGGCCAACAATTTAACAGCACAAGTCCGCAACATTGCTGATGTGACGACTGCTGTTGCTAACGGTGACTTATCTAAGAAAATTACGGTACAGGTTAAAGGCGAAATTCTCGAACTGAAAAACACCATTAACGTGATGGTGGATCAACTTAATTCCTTCGCATCTGAAGTAACGCGGGTGGCGAGGGAAGTGGGTTCGGAAGGTAAACTCGGCGGTCAAGCGGATGTCCGAGGCGTAGCAGGAACCTGGAAGGATTTAACGGATAGTGTTAACTTTATGGCCGGCAGTTTGACGGCGCAAGTGCGGAATATTGCGGCGGTGACTACTGCTGTAGCAAATGGCGATTTATCTAAAAAAATTACTGTTGATGTTAAAGGTGAAATCCTAGAGTTAAAAAACACTGTCAACACGATGGTTGACCAGTTAAATTCCTTCGCATCAGAAGTAACCAGAGTTGCGAGGGAAGTAGGAACAGAAGGGAAATTAGGTGTCCAAGCTGAGGTGAAAGGAGTAGCAGGAACCTGGAAAGATTTAACAGATTCAGTTAACTCGATGGCGGGGAATTTAACAGCACAAGTCCGCAACATTGCCGAAGTGACAACTGCTGTAGCAAATGGCGATTTATCTAAGAAAATTACCGTCGATGTTAAAGGCGAAATTCTGGAACTGAAAAACACGATTAACATCATGGTGGATCAGTTGAGTTCTTTCTCTTCAGAAGTAACCAGAGTTGCTAGGGAAGTAGGAACCGAAGGCAAATTAGGGGTGCAAGCTTACGTGCGCGGGGTAGGGGGAACTTGGAAAGATTTAACAGATTCAGTTAACTTGATGGCGGGGAATTTGACGGCGCAGGTGCGGAATATTGCGGAAGTGACGAAGGCGGTAGCAAATGGAGATTTGTCTAAGAAAATTACCGTTGATGTTAAAGGCGAAATTCTGGAGTTGAAAGATACTATTAATGTGATGGTGGATCAGCTTAATTCCTTCGCTTCTGAGGTGACGCGGGTGGCGCGGGAGGTGGGAACTGAGGGTAAATTGGGCGGTCAAGCTGAGGTGAAAGGAGTTGCAGGAACTTGGAAAGATTTAACCGACAATGTAAACTCGATGGCGGAGAATTTGACGGCGCAAGTGCGGGGTATTGCTAAAGTTGTGACGGCGGTGGCGAATGGCGATTTGAAGCGTAAATTAATCCTGGAAGCTAAGGGAGAAATTGCGACTCTGGCTGATACGATTAACGAGATGATTGATACGCTGGCGACGTTTTCCGATCAAGTTACTACAGTGGCGCGGGAAGTGGGAATTGAAGGGAAATTGGGGGGTCAGGCGAAGGTTCCGGGTGCGGCGGGGACGTGGCGAGATTTGACGGACAATGTGAATGAATTGGCGGCGAATTTGACTACTCAGTTGCGCGCGATCGCCGAAGTTGCAATTGCTGTTACCAGAGGCGATTTAACGAGGTCAATTTCCGTCGCTACTGAAGGAGAAGTTGCCATTGTCAAAGATAATCTCAACCAGATGATTGTCAATCTCCGGGAGACAACGCATAAAAATACTGAGCAAGATTGGCTGAAAACAAACCTGGCTAAGTTCACTCGAATGCTACAAGGTCAGCGGGATTTAGAAACTGTTTCTAAACTGATTCTCTCTGAATTGACTCCGCTGGTTTCGGCTCAGCACGGTGTCTTTTTTATGATGGAATCTATAGAACACGATCCGTTTCTCAAACTGTTAAGTACCTACGCCTACCGGGAACGCAAGCATATAGGAAATAGATTCAGTTTAGGTGAAGGTTTGGTCGGACAGTGCGCCCTGGAAAAAGAACGAATACTGTTGACGGAAGTACCGGATAATTACGTTAAAATTAGCTCAGGACTGGGAGAATCTGCGCCGCTGAATGTGGTGGTTTTACCCGTACTGTTTGAGGGACAAGTGACGGCCGTAATTGAGTTAGCTTCGTTCCGCCGCTTCAGCGAAATACATTTGACATTTCTCGACCAACTTACAGAAAGTATCGCGATTGTTTTAAATACAATTGGGGCGAGTATGCGGACGGAAGAGTTATTAAAACAGTCGCAGTCTTTGACAGAAGAGTTGCAAACTCAGCAAAAGGAATTAACGGAAACTAACAAGCGTCTCGAACAACAGGCGCAGTCACTCCGCGCATCTGAGGAATTGTTGAAGAATCAGCAGGAAGAGTTGCAACAAACGAATGAAGAATTAGAAGAACAAGCTGAGTTGTTGGCGCTGCAAAATAAGGAAGTTGAGCGGAAAAATCGAGATATCGAACAGGCGAGGGCGTTGCTGGAAGAAAGAGCCGAACAGTTGGCTCTAACTTCTAAGTATAAGTCGGAGTTTCTGGCAAATATGTCTCACGAGTTGCGAACTCCGCTGAATTCGCTGTTGATTCTGGCTCGATTGCTTTCTGATAATCCTGACGGCAATTTGAGCTCTAAGCAAGTTGAATACACGCGCACTATTTACTCGGCGGGAACTGATTTGTTAGAGCTGATTAATGACATTTTGGATCTTGCTAAGATTGAATCTGGCACGATGTCGGTGGATATTGAGCAAGTTTTGTTTGGGGATTTGCGAGAGCATTTGGATCGAACTTTCCGCCAAATCGCTCTGGATAAGAAGTTGAGTTTTAAAATAGAGCTTGAGGCTGCGTTGCCAAAAGGTATCTATACTGATGCTAAACGGCTGCAACAAGTTTTGAAGAATCTTCTCTCTAATGCTTTTAAGTTTACTGAGCGGGGTGAGGTGAAGTTGGGTGTCGAAGTAGTGCGGGAAGGGTGGAGTTTAGAGATTGAAGCTTTAACGAGTTCTGCTACTGTTTTGGCTTTCTCGGTTAGCGATACGGGGATTGGGATTTCTGATGACAAACATAGGGTGATTTTTGAGGCTTTCCAACAAGCTGATGGTAGCACTAGCCGGAAATATGGGGGCACTGGTTTGGGTTTGTCTATTAGTAGAGAAATTGCTAATCTGTTAGGGGGAGAAATTAAGTTGACGAGTCGCGCTGGTGAGGGTAGTAAATTCACGCTTTATCTGCCGCAAACTTACCAAGAATCGGAAATAATGAACGATCGCGATTCGGGAACCTACAACCCAACGGCGCAGTTGTCGCCTGGTGTTTCTGCGACAGTTCCTTCGCCGAATTTCCATTTGCCGGTCGCGCCTTATCCGTCGGTTTCAATATCTGATGACCGAGAAAATATTGAGAGTGGCGATCGCATCCTTTTGATTATCGAGGATGATGTCAATTTTGCTCGGATTCTGGTGGATATGGCGCAGGAACAGGGTTTTAAAGCTTTGGTTGCGTTGCGGAGCGATATCGGTTTGGCGATGGCGCGAGAGTTTAAGCCAACTGCGATTATGCTGGATCTAAATTTGCCTGTGATGGATGGCTGGACTGTGCTCGATCGCCTGAAGCACGACGCGACTACGCGCCACATTCCGGTTCACATTGTATCAGTTGAAGAAGGGCGGCAGCGCAGTTTGCAGTTAGGGGCGATCGCGTATTTACAAAAGCCTGTCAGTCATGAGGCTTTGAGCAAAGCTTTGACTGATATTAAGGGTTTTGTGGAGCGCCCCGTGAAGAATTTGCTAGTTGTCGAAGACAACGAAACGCAACGTCTTAGCATTGTGGATTTAATCGGCAATCACGATGTTTCAACGACGGCTGTGGGTAGCGGTGCAGAGGCGCTAGAAACTTTGAAAGCTGGGCATTTTGACTGCATTGTGCTCGATTTGGGACTGCCAGATATGACTGGTTTTGAACTGATCGAGCAGATCAAGCAAGAGCCGAGTTTGAAAAGTTTGCCGATTATTATTTATACGGGCAAAGAGTTGACGAGAACTGAAGAAACTCAACTCAAGCGCATGGCGGAAACAATAATTATTAAAGATGTGCGATCGCCAGAGCGCCTGTTGGATGAAACTGCTTTGTTCTTGCACCGAGTCCAAGCAAATTTGCCGGAACCGAAGCGCCAAATGCTAGAGCAGTTGTATCAAACAGATTCGACACTCGCTGGCAAAAAAGTCTTGATTGTTGACGACGACGTGCGGAATATCTTCGCCCTCACGAGTATGCTGGAGCGCCATTTAATGCAAATTGTGTTTGCTGAAAACGGCCGAGAGGGTATTGCTCAGTTGCAAAATACGCCTGACATAAATATTGTGTTGATGGACGTGATGATGCCGGAGATGGACGGTTACGAAACAATGGAAGCAATTCGCAAGATGCCTCAATTCGGTTCGCTGCCAATGATTGCTCTTACTGCAAAAGCTATGAAGGGCGATCGGGAAAAATGTATCGAAGCTGGGGCGTCTGACTACATCACGAAGCCTGTTGATACGGAACAATTGCTCTCGCTGCTGCGCGTTTGGCTTTATCGGTAATGGCAGGAGGCAGGAGGCAGGAGGCAGGAGGCAGGAGGAAGAAGTCAGTAGTCAGTAGTCAGTAGTCAGTAGTCAGTAGTCAGTAGTCAGTAGTCAGTAGTCAGTAGTTATTTGTTAGGTGCTACCAATGCCCAATGCCCAATGCCCAATGCCCAATGCCCAATGCCCAATGCCCCATGCCCAATGCCCCATGCCCCATGCCCAATGCCCCATGCCCCATGCCCCATGCCCAATGCCCAATGCCCAATGCCCCATGCCCCATGCCCCATGCCCAATTCCCAATTACTAATTACTAATTACTAATGTCCGAAACCCATGAACTTGAAACAATCGAAATTCAACTCCTACTAGAAGGAATATTTCGCCATTACGGATTTGATTTTCGCAATTATGCTCTTGCCTCTATCAAGCGCCGCATTTGGAACACTATTCGAGCGGAACGGCTCACCACGGTCTCTGGACTTCAGGAAAAGATACTCCACAATCCTGCCTGCCTAGAGCGTTTTTTGGTGGATGTTTCTGTCAATGTAACTACGATGTTTCGCGATCCCGGATTTTACATTAGTTTCCGAAAAAAAGTGGTGCCGATGCTGCGTACTTATCCTTTTATTCGGATTTGGCACGCTGGATGTTCAACGGGAGAAGAAGTCTATTCTATGGCAATTTTGCTCCAAGAAGAAGGACTGTACGACCGCTGTCGGATTTACGCTACTGACATGAACGAATTAGTGTTAAAAACAGCCAAAGCTGGTATATTTCCTTTGAAACAAATGCAAGAATATACGCATCTCTACCATCAAGCAGGGGGCAAAAAAGCGTTTTCTGAGTATTATACTGCTGCCTATGAAAATGCTATTTTTGGGTCTTCACTTAAAGATAACATGGTCTTTGCTCACCACAACTTAGCAACAGATACTTCTTTTAATGAGTTTAATGTAATTCTGTGCCGCAATGTGATGATTTATTTCAATTCACAGCTCCAAGAACGGGCACACAAACTTTTTTATGAGAGCTTGGGAATGTTTGGAGTTTTAGGATTAGGACATCAGGAGTCTCTAACTTTTACACCTTATGAAAAAAACTATGAAGCAGTTGAAAGAAGTGACAAACTCTACCGCAAAATTAAATAAAAATATTTTTGAGATAGTGGTTGTTGGCACGTCTTTGGGAGGGCTAGATGCTCTGACTGTCCTGCTGGCAGATTTGCCACAAAGTTTTCCTTTGCCGGTGGTTATTGTCCAACACCGCCATAAGACTTCTCCGAACAGGCTTACGGATTTTTTACAACAGCAAAGCTCTCTCCAAATCACGGAGGCCCAAGACAAAGAGCCGATCGCCCCTGGACGCATTTACCTGGCTCCCGCTGACTATCACTTGCTCGTAGAATTGCCTTGGGTGGAGAAATTTAGCATTGATGAAAACGACGGTACAGCATGGGATAGCGCGGCGGTGGAGCCAATCGACAATTCAAAATCCCCCATCCTCAGTCGCGTTTCTCCTACATTTGCACTATCAACTGAGGCTCCTGTCTGCCACGCGCGGCCCTCTATCGACGTGCTGTTTGAGTCTGCTGCTGATGCCTTTGGGGAGAAAGTTATCGGCATAATTTTAACGGGAGCTAGTTCTGATGGCACTGCAGGGCTGGCAAAAATTAAAGCTGAAGGAGGATTGACATTTGTGGAGGAACCGGCTTCTGCTCTCTGCCGGACAATGCCTGCATCTGCGATCGCAAATGTTGAAGTAGACTGGATTTTACCCCTGTCTAAAATCGCTCCCTGTTTGGTCAACTTGCTAACAATGAAAAATTAAAAAATTTATGAATGTGCAGCCCGCAGATCGAGTAAATGTCCTCATAGTTGACGATCGCTCCGAAAATTTGGTGGCTCTGGAAGCTATTTTGAACAACCAGTCTTACAATTTAGTCAAGGCAAATTCCGGCATGGAGGCTCTGAGATGTCTGCTTCATGAAGATTTTGCGGTAATTTTGCTTGACGTGCAGATGCCGGGAATGGATGGATTTGAGACAGCAACAATGATTCGCTCTAGAGATCGATCGCGATCGACTCCGATTATTTTTATCACAGCATTCAGCAGTAATGACACCCACGTGTTTAAAGGTTATTCTCTGGGTGCGGTGGATTACCTCTTCAAACCCTTGGAACCGGAAATATTGACATCGAAGGTGCAGGTATTTGTGGAATTGTTCCAAAAAACAGCCGAGGTGAAGCGACAAGCAACACTGTTAGCTGCTGTTAATAACGAACTCAGTAAAAGTGAAGAGCGATTTCGTACTTTGTGTGCTTGTTCGCCCCTGGGAATTTACTTAGCTGACGTTGAAGGTCGCTGTACTTACATGAATCCCCGCTGTCAAGAGATTTCCGGGTTAATTTTGGATGAAAATTTGGTGTCAGTTTGGCAGCGGTCGGTTCATCCTGAAGACCGCGATCGCGTCGTAGCAGATTGGTTAGGTTGGATTAAAGAAGGTCACGAATATTCGACTGAGTTTCGATTAGCTGATAACGAAGATGTGCGTTGGATTAACGTACAATCGTCGCCCATGTTTTCGGATTTGGGAATACTGCTCGGTCACGTTGGTACGGTTAGAGATGTCACAGACCGCAAGCAAGCAGAGGAAGAACGCGGCCGACTAATCCGCGAACAAGTGGCGCGGCAAGAAGCTGAAAGAGCTAACCAGATGAAGGATGAATTTCTGGCTATTCTCTCCCACGAACTCCGTACTCCTTTAAATGCGATCCTCGGCTGGTCAAGGCTGCTTAGGGCCAAGAAGTTTGACCAAGAAACTATTGATAAAGCCCTCGAAACAATTGAGCGCAATGCTAAATCTCAAGCGCAACTCGTTGAAGATATTTTAGATGTTTCGCGAATTCTGCGCGGAAAATTAAATTTTAATTTGTATCCAATTCAGTTGAAAAATGTGATTGAAATGGCAATTGATTCTCTGAAACCGCTGGCAGAGACAAAATCAATTGTGATAGAATTTCAAGCTGACTCAAATGTTGGTAAAGTTATAGGCGATAGCGATCGCTTGCAGCAAGTAGTCTGGAATTTGCTTTCAAATGCGATTAAGTTTACTCCTGATGAGGGTAAAGTAGAGGTGCGGTTGGAGTTAGTTGGCGACGAGGCCCAAATTCAGATAATTGATAGCGGAATTGGTATTAATCCTGATTTTCTGCCTTATGTTTTCGATCGCTTCCGCCAAGCTGATAGCAGCACAACTAGGTCTTACGGGGGTTTGGGGCTGGGATTGGCGATCGTCAGTCACTTGGTGGAACAGCACGGTGGTAACGTTAGGGCAGAGAATAATACGGGCGAGGGTGCGAAATTTACGGTTTCTCTGCCAGTTGCTGAGGAGAACGGGCAAGGTGATCTTGATGATTGCTCTGAACTCAATGAGGTGACAGAGGCTCTCCCAACTCTGGCTAATTTGCAATTGCTGGTGGTGGATGATGACGATGACACGCGGGAGTTTTTGATTGCTGTACTCGAAGACGAAGGAGCTGTGGTGCGATCGGCGGCATCGGTGGCCGGGGCTCTAGCTGCACTGGAGAATTTTTGGCCGGATGTGCTGCTGAGCGACATTGGAATGCCGGAAGCAGACGGCTATGAGTTGATCGCGCGGGTGAGAGAAATGGAAGTGCTGCGCGATCGAAAGATGCCTGCGATCGCCCTGACGGCTTACGTGAGAGAGTCCGATCGCCGACAAGCGCTGGAAGCTGGTTTCCAGATGCACTTATCTAAGCCTGTTGAGGTAACTAAGTTAATTGCAGGAATTGCCAACCTCGCAGGAATCCTCAGAAATCCGGTGGGCCTAAAAGCTGTTGAATCATTGAACTTAAAAGGCCACAGATCCGAGGCTCAAAGGGACTCGGCGGTTGAAACCGCCTGAGAGTCAAACTATCGTCTGCAGAGACAGTCGATCGACAGCGACGGGGTATCTCAGCCGGATTTGGTAAGTTGTACTGCATTTAAATTGTATTTCTCGATGCCAGATCAAAAATCCTCTCCCCCTCTCCCCCTCTCCCCCTCTCCCTCTCCCCCTCTCCCCCTTTCTCCCGATCCCTCTCCCCATATCACCCTTTCCCGTGCCGATTACCAAGAAAAATATTAAACTAGCTGAAAGGACGAGCGATCGACAGTTCGGAACAAGACACCGGTGTTTCCCCAAAAAACCGGACATTTACCGTTTTTTGCTTTAACCTGCCTTCAAACTACAAAATTACCTGACATTCAATACATGAATATTTTTAGCAGTCTGCTTTCCGCACCAACTAAACAACCCCAAGTAACAAAACAGCGTCGAGGCATTGAAATTAAGTCGGAACGCGAAATCGAAATAATGCGGCAGGCGGCGAAAATTGTCGCAACTGTACTGAAAGAAATTTCGCAAATTGTGAAACCGGGAATGACTACTGCTGATTTGGATGTTTATGCCGAAAAACGCATCCGAGAAATGGGTGCAACTCCCAGTTTTAAAGGCTATCACGGTTTCACTGGATCGATTTGCTCTAGCATTAATAACGAAGTTGTTCACGGCATCCCCAGCCGCAAAAAAGTAATTCGTGCCGGAGATGTTCTGAAAGTAGATACGGGAGCATATTATCAAGGTTTTCACGGCGATTCTTGCATCACGATCGCAGTTGTGGAGGTGACACCAGAATCTGCAAAATTAATTAGAGTTGCAGAAGAAGCTCTCTATAAAGGTATCGAACAAGTGAAGGCTGGAGCTTATTTGCTCGATCTCGCGGGTGCGATCGAAGATCATGTCAAAAGCAACGGTTTTAGTATCGTTGAGGAGTTTACGGGCCACGGTGTCGGGCGCAATTTGCACGAGGAACCGTCGGTTTTCAATTTCCGCACCAGGGAAATGCCCAATGTAAAATTGCGATCGGGTATGACATTGGCGATCGAGCCGATTCTGAATGCGGGTTCTAAGTACACTCGGACGCTTGCTGACAAGTGGACTGCTGTAACGGTTGATAATGCTATGTCGGCTCAGTTTGAGCATACTGTGTTGGTGACGGACACCGGTTATGAAATTTTGACCGATCGTTCAAAAGTTTAAGTCGGAATAGTTCAAGAATAGACAAGATTGTCAAAGTCCTTTTAATCAAATTTTAGGGCGCAAAGCGGAGCATCGTCCCACAAGAAAAAATGATTTTTGTGGGATGGGTTCTTAGCTCATCTCCGATCGATTAACCGCAATAATAATATTAGTTCGTAGTGCGGACTTCAGTCCGCTCTTCGGTTGCGGACTGAAGTCCGCACTACGAACCAACCGTTTTTGCGATCGCAATCGCTCGGATATGATATTATAGCCACTCCTAACTATTTTGCTAATCTTGTCTGTTGCAGCAAAACAAAACTCAAAACTATTGAGTTTAACCACAATTTTTTGAATTGCTTCTATAGATGGAGTGACAAGAATAGTTAAATTCAGCTAAGTTCAAAGATAATAGCGATCAAACGTAAGGGTAACGGATATGTTAGCACGATTATTATTGGTAGATGATGAACCGGGCTTGCGGGAAGCGGTACAAGCTTATTTGGAAGATAGCAATTTTTCGGTTGAGGTTGCCAGTAATGCTCGGGATGGCTGGGAACT
>JBBSNU010000055.1:0-13725 GCA_038260455.1 Chroococcales cyanobacterium
GTCCCCGCTAGCCAGCTGTGTAAAGCACGCTAGTTATACAATACCCGAGTTATACAAAACGCGAGATATACAATACGCGAGCGGGGACGCTCGCACTACTAAAAAAAATACTTTTTACAACAATTAGATGCTCCCAAAATGTCCGAACTATTGATGACCGGCAATTAACCGGAGATGGCTGATATTCAGAGGGCGATATCTCTGCGATATGCTCTGTAAAAACAGCTTTCTTTGTACTTTTATTTCGCCGACTTCTGCGCCTTGTTTTCGGGTTCTACTGATTGCAAAGCTCCGTCGAGAATTGTCCGCGCTTCCTCAGCTTGGCTCCTAGCTTCTCGATAGCGGACGTTAGCTTGAGCGAAGGTTTTGAGAACCTTGAAACCGTCTTTGAGACGAGCAATTTCCTCTGCCGTCACAGCCTCATCTGTAAACAAAATGTCGATCGCCTCCCGGATTTTGAGTGCTTCTTCGCGGGATTCCATGACTTTCAATTTGAGACTTGCCAAATTGCTCAAAATCTGCACCGCTTCAGTAATTGCGTCTTCGCCATCCGACGCGGCATCTTCGATATCCTTAACTTCAACAAACTGCTTGGGCCCGAATCCTTCTGCGAGCTCTGTAGGTAGCTTACCTTCATCCATCAGCAGCATCAGCCGATCCATCGCTTGTTCGCGGGCTTTGGCTGAATCTTTCCCTCTGACAGTTAAAATAATTTCGGGGCTTTGAGGGAGTGTATAGCGAACCATATTTTGACCACAAGTGTGCGACAACAATTGAATGATATTTTATCTTTATTCGATCGCCTGTTGCAGCTATCAATCCACCCCATTACCAACCGCTTGCCAAAAACTGACAAATATACACTCAAAAGGAACCCTCGACCATGAAAGATAAAATTCTTAACTTCCTCAACTTGATTCTAGTAGCGGATGTATTTTTCGTCTTTGCTATTTTTGCGTGGTTTGTGCTCGCCGTAGCTGGGCGATCGACCGGAGTGAATCTCGGTTTCGATTTATGGTACAGTCTGTGGCAGCCCGTATTTAATCCCGCCCTAGGAATTCTCATGGGCGGTGCAATTCTCAGCGGTATCATTAACCAAGTTTCTAAACGCCTCAATCCCAAGTAAAATTTATGTTGTATTTGAGACGGTGATTTGGGACGCTTGAGCCGCTAAATTACGTCGCAAATAAGGATTGGACGATCTGGATCTCAAAAAATCAACCCATGTTCTGAGTAACAAAAGTCGGACATAAACTATGGGAGAACAAAAGTGTATCGGCATTCTCACTAGCGGAGGTGATTGTGCAGGATTAAATGCAGTGATTCGAGCCGTTGTTTACCGCGCCACGGAAACTTACAATTGGCAAGTGATGGGCATTCGTCAAGCCACCAAAGGGTTGATGAGTCGTCCTCCCGAAGCAATTGCGTTGAATGTGGAGAAAGTAGACTCCTGGCTGACCATTGGCGGTACAATGCTGGGTACGACAAATAAGGGCAACCCTTTCGCCTTCCCGATGCCTGATGGCACTTTGCGCGATCGCTCCGATGATATTATTGAAGGCTATCATCAACTCGGTCTGGATGCCTTAATTGGCATAGGTGGCGATGGCAGTCTCGCCATTCTCAGGAAGATTGCTCTCGAAGGTAATTTGAATTTAGTTGCTATTCCTAAAACTATTGATAATGATGTCGGAATTACCGAGCGAGCGATAGGTTTTGATACTGCTGTCAATATTGCCACAGAAGCACTAGACCGCTTGCATTTTACTGCGGCAAGTCACAGCCGCGTGATAATTGTTGAAGTCATGGGACGCGACGCCGGACATATTGCAATTAGTGCCGGAATAGCTGGGGGAGCTGATATAATTCTGATTCCCGAAATTCCTTACGAAATTTCCCAAATTTGTGCCAAAATCCAAGAACGCCAACAACGCGGAAAAAACTACTGTTTAATTGTAGTAGCGGAGGCTGTTCGCACAGAAGCAGGCGAATTAGTAATGCACACAAATCGTTTGGGTCAAAGTCGATTAGGCGGAATCGGTCAGTATTTAGCTGATACAATTTCTGAATGTAGCGGTGCAGAAACCCGCGTCACCGTTTTGGGACACACTCAACGCGGGGGAACACCTTCTTCGCTAGAAAGATTGATTGCTTCTGCTTTTGGTGTCGCAGCAGTTGATTTAATTGCTGAAGAGAAATTTGACCGCATGGTATCTTGGCAACAGCGAGAAGTTGTCAGCGTTCCATTGGAAGATGCGATCGCCAAATACAGGCCTGTAGAGTTCGATGGTACTCTGGTTAAAACGGCCCGCGGTTTGGGAATTTGCTTGGGAGATTAGATAATTATTCGTCCTAGTTCTCAAAGAGTAACAAGAAGGAAAGAAACCGGGTTTTTTCGCGATCGAGGGTTTTTGGCTAATATTTAGTTGAAAAACCCGGTTTCTGGCACCATGATTTTCACTTTCCAATCAGAAAATCATCTGCGTTTATCTGTGTTTATCTGCTTAGCATCTGCGGTTGATCTATCAATCAAAGATTTATGCAGAAAGTAGATGTGGCACTTGTCAAAAAACTTTAGGGTGTAATCGGTACGGGTAGCGCGCCTGCCAGTTTCGATGTCCCAGAGGTACGATGGAATATAGGGACAAAGACCAAGCCCGTTAAGGTTAAGCTTGGCAATAATACCCACAGGAAGGTA
This sequence comes from Chroococcales cyanobacterium, assembly GCA_038260455.1. GTDB lineage: Bacteria > Cyanobacteriota > Cyanobacteriia > Cyanobacteriales > Microcoleaceae > Microcoleus. The sequence goes on from JBBSNU010000055.1 coordinate 2,699, forward strand.
AAAATGACACTTAACTTGCGGCGACCGATTTTGATAGGCGGAATAGGACTTTCAGCAGCGCTGTGGCTGCTGGAAACTCTACAGTATTCGGGTTCAGAAATGGGCGAAACGGCACTCATCGGCTTGGCGGCCGCTGGTGCGGGTTATTGGTGGTGGAAGCAACAATCCCCCAAACTCGAACTCGCACTCCCGGAACCCCTAGTCAACCGGGAAGCAGCCGAAAAAGCGATCGCCACGGCATCAGCAGCCATTAATTTGCTAGCTCAGGAAGCTCAAAACTCGGCAAATCCGGCTAATCTAACGGCAAAGCTCGATCGGCTCCAAGCGGAATTAGACAGACAAGACTTGCGGATTACCGTAACCGGCGGCAAAGCTGTAGGCAAAACTGCCTTAATTCAAGTTTTAAACTCTAATTGGGCATCCCAACAACCGTCAAAGCAGATTTTCTCAGAAACAGCACCGCTGTTTGCCAATACAACAAATGTAGATGCTAAAATCAGCGATGATTTAGTGTTGTTTGTGACAGCGGGCGACATCACGGATTCTGAATTTAAAACATTATCTCAGCTAGCTTCAGCAGGTCAGCGCGTGCTGCTAGTCTGGAACAAACTAGACCAATATTTACCAACACAGCAGTCACAAGTTTTGCAGCAGTTGCACCAAAGAATGCAAGGAATATTGGGAACAGAAGATATAATTGCGATCGCAGCTTCCCCGAATTCTATTAAAGTGCGGCAGCACCAAGCAGACGGCACTGTTAAAGAACGGATCGAAAATCAAGTCTCTCAACTTGAGCCACTGACGGAAAGATTGACTAAAATCGTAACCCAAGAACGGCAACAGTTGGTCTGGGCGAGTGCCGTGCGCGAAGCTGCAAGTATCAAATTAGAGGCGAAAACCTTCTTAAATGTCGTGAGGCGCGATCGATCGATTCCCATCATCGAACAATATCAGTACATCGCCGCCGCCGCCGTTTTTGCTAACCCAGTTCCAGCCTTAGACTTGCTAGCAACAACCGCCATCAGCACCCAACTCGTCATCGACTTAGGCGCTATCTACCAGCAAAAGTTTTCCTTAGACCAAGCTAAAACAGTAGCGGGAACTTTAGCAACCCAAATGTTCAAACTGGGATTAGTAGAACTGTCTACCCAAACTATTACTGGACTGCTGAAAAGCAATGCCGTCACCTATGCAGCAGGAGGCGCGGTGCAGGGAATTAGTGCAGCCTACTTCACCAGAATAGCCGGACTAAGTTTGATTGAATATTTCTCAACTCAAGAATTGGAAAATGCTAAAGGCATCTTCAATCTTACGGAACTGACGAAAACTTTGCAAGCAGTATTTATGCAAAATCAGCAAGTTTCCTTTTTGCAAGGTTTCATCAACCAAATCGCAAGTCGTCTCACGCCTCAAACATCAGGAGCCCAGGCTGTTAACTCAGCCGCCAATTAAAACCCTGTAGGGTGTGCACCGCGCACCTTGTCTGTCTGACGATTAGGGCCAGATCCCCCCTAACCCCCCTTGCAAAAGGGGGGGGACAAGAAGCATTCTCAAAGTCCCCCTTTTTAAGGGGGATTTAGGGGGATATCCGGGGCATAAATAGTGTTAAGTGAACCGTATTGAACCCGCCCATACAAAATAGGAATTTTTCGTAACTTTTTAGAGACTGAAACAGCTTTGTCAATCAACCGATAATTTCCGGCCTTGCTCAAACTTAACTCTTGAAAAAGCCACCCATGCCATTGTTAATTTTTTTTCTGTCTTTTTTCGATCTTACTGAAACTAAAAAAAATAATCTATGATAGAACCCGCCAGGATTTCAGCTACTCCATCGGGTCTAAAACTGTCCTAAGTATTAATGATTGGCTTGTCAAAAAGCTCGGGCAATATCTCCTATCATGTCCGATGAATTAACCGCGATAAATCAGGTTCGTAGTGCGGACTTTAGTCCGCTCTTAGGTTGCGGACTGAAGTCCGCACTACGAACCCTCTGACATGATGCCGCCAAGCAAATGTTTGGTGTTCAAGGTTTAATTAGTTGAGGTCTAATTATATGAAAATTATGACAAATGTGAAAAAAAAATGTGACCAATTGGTCACATTTTTTTACAGCAAATTGTATGAAAGTACACTGTGGGATATGGGTGTACTTCTTGCGTTATGGGCTTGGGCAATCTATGTATACTTATCTCCTACAAGTCCATATAATTTGTCTAAATACTACAAAAAAAAACGTCCAGATGTCTTAACTTTTCAAGTGTTTTGTCCTACCCAAAATCCGCAAAAATTCCATCGTATCAGCATCATAGAAGAACACTCTTTTCAAAGTATATTTCTAGCTTCTGGTAACTTGATTCGCTTCCCGATTTTCTGTTTTAATGACAAAGTAGTTTCTCGATCTTTGGCTGGTCGAATTATTCCCAAACTATTAGATATGGGTCTGCCGATTAATCCCAGCGAGCGCGCCAAATTAGAAGTCAAAACTTTTCATGACGATGTATCCAGAAGCAACTGGACAATCTATGTAGATCCATCTGAGTTTAGTCGAGTAGAATATCAGCAAATGCTCTGCTGTTATGAAGCACATCGTGAGGAAATAGATTCTAAACTAAAAACTTCTAAAGTTATTCCGTGGTGGAGTCCGAAATCAAAATATCCCAAAAGCTTTGAATTTGATTATCGTGCCAAACGTATTGCTCGCATTGTCTATGGAGCCATGCCTCAACCTCAAGTATTCTCACCTCATAAAATTTCTACTGGCTGCGTAGTAGATGGCAACTGGATTCATATTTCTAGTGAAACTTTGACCGTTTACCCGAATGGGCAATGGCAGATTCATATTCGACGAAAACTTGGCAAAAACCCGTGGAATGATTGTACTTTTGGTGAAGGAAAGGTAACATTTGTCGATCCAGTTCCAGTATTTGATGTTGAGTGGCTGCATTTTTATGATTTAGACTCTATTAAAGATATCAGCGTTAGCGAATATTTTGCTTCTTGTGCTGATAGTGAAGGTAAGAAATTGACGGATTTTTATCAACTTGGCAAGATTCCATCTAAATTCAAACCACACGTATACGGTAGCTGAATTGTTTAAAAAAAATACTAAAAATTTATTTTAAACTTGACAAATTGATAAAACTTGGGGTAAATTTAATTCAAGTATTTTATTGAAACAGTTTGTTAAACCGATCGGTTTTTTGAGATTGACCTAAATATTGTCTGGTTTTCTATTTTTGCTGGTTCAGATTCCAGTTACTTTGTGCAGAAGTGCGATCGCACTTTTATTCACACACTGTCCAGAGTATTGTTAACAAAACTTACGCCAGCGGCGTCAAAAACCCGATTTCTGCATCAAGCATCTCTCGGATATATCGACGATTTTTCAGAGAAACCGGGTTTTTTGCGTAAGTTTTAGTTGAGAGGACTTTCGCTTTGAGGCAGAAACTTAAGTCACTGCCGGAATCCGAGTTTGACGAGGTTGTTGACGCGCCTTTGCCCTGTTTCTACCTAACTTCCCAATAAAAAACTAGAAATTTATCAAAAATTGTATTAAAATAAGAAATAGAATGTTATAGTTCGACGCTCAATTACATTGCTTAAAAAAGCCGATCGCCAATGGCTGACAATTCCATCCAAGAAAATCGCTTATCCCTCGCCCGTGCCAGTTTGCGCGAAGCCCTCGCGCGGTATTCTCACTTGCGCCAAGGCAAAAAAAACTCGAATAATACAGAATTAGAAGCGCTGCTGCAAACTCAGTTAGATATCTTAACTTACACCTCAGAAAAGCTCGATCGCAATGTGATTCGCATTGCCACTTTCGGCATGGTCAGCCGCGGCAAATCAGCGGTATTAAACGCGCTTCTGGGTCAAAAAATTCTCCAAACAGGCCCTCTCAACGGCGTTACTCAGTGGCCGCGTTCCGTGCGCTGGAGTGTGCCTTTGCCCCTCCTTGACAGTTTAGAACCCCCCCAACCCCCCCTTGGTAAGGGGGGGCTTATGGAACCGCCCCTCAGTCAGGGGGCTATGGAAACGCCTAGTAAGGGCGGGCGAGGGGGGATTCAAGTAGAGTTAATTGATACTCCCGGAATTGATGAAGTTGGCGGCGAAGTGCGCGGCGATATGGCAAAACAAGTCACTCGCCAAGCTGACTTAATTCTGTTTGTCGTGGCTGGCGATATCACCCGCACTGAATATCAAGCTTTGTGCGAATTGCAAACCGCTCAAAAACCGCTGATTTTAGTTTTTAATAAAATTGACCTGTATCCAGAATTAGACAGAAAAGCTATTTACCAAAGTTTGCAATCACTGGGAAATTCTGAACGATTAGCAGCCGATTCGGTAACAGATGCCATAGATACGGAAATTTCGGGCGATCGACAAAACAACTCATCCGACCAATCTACACCAAAATCACCCGCTAAAATTGCCAAATCTTTAGAAATAGTCATGGTAGCCGCCGAACCCGCGCCGGTGCAAGTGCGCGTCGAATGGTCAGATGGAAGTGTCACCCACGAATGGGAGTCGCCTCCCCCCCAGATAGACCAACTCAAACACAAGATTTTGACAATTCTTAACAGAGAAGGGCGATCGCTCCTCGCTCTCAATGCTTTAGTAGAAGCTAGAGATGCCGAAGCAAATATTGCCCATCAAGTTCTCAAATTGCGGCAAACAGAAGCCGACGATTTAATCTGGCAATTTGCCAAATACAAAGCTTTGGCTGTGGGGATAAATCCCATTGCTTTCCTAGATGTCATGGGAGCAACTGTCGCAGATTTAGCCTTAATTCGCTCCTTATCCAGACTTTACGGTTTACCCATGACTGGTTACGAAGCCGGCAAACTTTGGAAGACTATTTTTTCTAGCGCAGGCGGCGTACTTTTGGGAGAATTAGGCAGCAGTTTCCTCTTAGGATTTGGCAAAAGTGCCGCTGCTGCTGCTCCACAAATCGGCTTTTCTACTTTTGCCGGAGTTGCTGTCACTCAAGCTAGTTTAGCAGCTTACGGAACCTATGCTGTCGGTCGCGCGGCTCAAGTTTATTTAGAAAAAGGCTGCACTTGGGGCCCTCTGGGACAAGATACGGTAATTCAAGAAATTCTCGCCACTATCGAGCGTAATACAATTATCGATCGCTTGCAGCGAGAATTTAAAATATGACACAAACAACAGCAGATACGGAGGAGACGGCAATGCCGTTTCTTGATTTCGGGTAATATTAATTTCGCTCCCACCGGATTTTATCTGATATCGTTTCCGGTTGCGTTTGATTTACAGTCAAAAGTTAACAGTCAACAGTAGACCTCTTGCAAAAATCTTCTAGTCATAGAGCAACCGCAGATATCGGGCAGATAAACACCGATTGACGCAGATGGTTTCAGGGTATTTTAGGATTTTTGCAAGAGGTCTAGTCAACAGTTAACAGTTAACAGTCAACAGTAATCGTACTATCTCCCAGCGATTCTCACACCTTCTCTAAAATGGGCGATCGTTGCAATTACCGCTATAGAAAAGTAAAATAGTCTGATCAGCCAAAAACAAATCCGCATTGACCAAGTAACAATAGTGGGAGCAACACCTGTTAACTGCACAAATCTGGAATTAACTTTTTTTTCAAAGCTGTCTAGGTCTTTCATCTCCGATTGTTTGGTCGGAATTACCGGAAACTGACCAGTATATACATAATAACCGAGAAAACCTTGCAATCCTACTTTTCTCTGCAAAAATGAGTTAGTTAATACTGCTGTTTCTGCAGGCAATAAGTTATCCGATTCTCCTACTTTTTCCAGCCAAGAATTATATCTAATTACTGGCGTACTCATGAATACTAAGGGAACTATAACTATCAACAATGCTGCACTAATTTTGCGGCCGTATTGAGGAATTAAAAGTTTTGTAGCAACCCCAAATCCCATGCCGATAAAAGCAAATATTAAGATATTTAACAGTTCAATAATTTCGATGCCTCTCAACAAATCACCGATAATCAGAATTGTATATAATAATTTGTCTGCCAGCAGCAGGGCTGCGAATTTGATCAGAATTGAAACGCCTACAATAGTAGCTGCAATCGCTAAATACCCGATGCCACCTAGAATGTACAGTAAAATTGAACCGGCTTGTTTTAATGGCTGCATGGAATTATTCACTCTTGTGAAAGTTTAGGAGTCTGATTGACAAAACAATTTCAAATTTTAGATAAATTTTGCTCTCCAAATTTGACTTTTAAAATTGATTAGCTCGATCGGTTGAAGTCAATCTAAAATCTAAAACTTGTTCTGAGCAAAGTCGAAGAATCTAAAACTTGTACTGAGCGAAGCCGAAGTATCTAAACTCGATTGACAAGTTCCCGCGCTGCCGCTTTTGTGAGTTGTGCGATGCTTTCCTTCACAACACTTTCTTCGATCGCCCCCGGCTCTGCTTCCTCTTGGCGATCGATCCCCAACCATAAAAGATACTCGATATTACCGGCCGGGCCAAGTAAAGGCGACCACGTTAAGCCGCGTTGCTGCCATCCTAAAGCTGTGGCTGCCTTCCACACTTGAAAAATCGCATCGGCTTGAGTTGCTGAGTCTCTGACTACGCCTTTTTTCCCCACGCGATCGCGCCCAACTTCAAACTGCGGCTTTACCAACAATACCGCTTCTCGCGGCGGTGCCAACAATTCCCACAGCGCCGGTAAAATCTTATCCAGGGAAATAAACGACACATCTACTACCCCCAAATCGGCATAAACGCCTTTTGGCGAAGCACCAGCCAGCGACAACTCTGACTCCCCCCCTTGACAAGGGGGGGCTGGGGGGGGTGACTCTTGCTCCCCCCCTTGACAAGGGGGGGCTGGGGGGGGTGACTCGCCATAAAGCTCAGCAGCAGTCATGTAGCGCAAATTGGTGCGTTCTTTCAAAATTACCCTCGGATCGTTCCGCAAGCCCCAGTCAGCTTGACCGTAGCCAACATCTATGCCGTACACGAGGGCTGCACCAGCTTGCAGCAGACAGTCGGTAAAGCCGCCTGTGGAAATGCCGCCGTCGAGACAAATTCTGCCCGCGACGGGAATCGCAAACACTTCTAAAGCTTTGGCTAGTTTGTCGCCGCCTCTGGAAACGTAGCGCGATCGCTCTTTAATCTTAATTTTTGCTGCAATGTCAACCTCAGTGCCCGGTTTGTCAACTACCTGTTGGTCGATCGAGACTTTCCCCGTCCGAATCAAGGCCTGAGCTTGCTGTCGGGAAGCGCAAAAATTCTGGTCTACTAATAAAGTGTCTATTCGTTGTTTAGCCAAGGTTTTTAATCTGTACGCCACGGTTATTGACAGTAACCAGATTACCACTTATACCATTTTTCTAAAGATGTGCTGATGAAGTCTGAGCCACCCCTTACTAAGGGGGGGTTGGGGGGGGTAATATCTAGCGCTACTTCATGAAATTGGTATTACGCAAAAACCCGACTGCGGATTTTTGGCGATTATTTTGGTTTTTCCAGCAGAAGTACCGCCACGAGCCCGTCGCCATTTTTGCCGTGCTTGAGATAGCTGCGGGGCGAGACCCCTGATCTGGGATTATGTGACTGAGATCGCTTGTTGTGTGTAGTTTTATCACAAATAAACAATTCTTAGAATCACACACAAACTTTAGTGAGTAGCGGATTATGTAAATACAGGGGAATGGGTTACAAACACAATCAGGGCGATCGAGCATGAAAACAATTAACTTTCCTATCAGAAATTCGACGGATTGTCAAGACAATCCCTTAGCCTTCGTCAGCGGTAACATCATCCACATCCTTTACCCCAACGGCGAAGTAGAAGTAACAACCACAGAGCAAATCGATCGCCGCCAAACCAAAAATCCCCTCGACAAATGCCTCGTCTGGGGATGTGTTGGCGATTTTTAAGCCATAAAAAAGATCGCTTAGAGGCACAAAGGCCACAAAAAGCGATCGAGATAGTGCTACCTGCAAGCCACAAAAGCAATTTTCTGCTAAAAGAAAGAGCTTGCTTTACTTAAATATCTTGTTCGCTCAATTCGCGAATCATGTAATCAAAAGGTTGCTCCAGAAAAGGCCCCACAGACAAGCCTGCAGCTTCCACCTCAGCCTTAACCATATCCTTCATAATGCCAATCCCGATCACCGTCGGGCCAATGGGCACGCTTAGAGAATTGTAAGTTTCCCGCAAACCTTGCAGCACGCGCTCGTCGAGCACATCGGTACTTCCAGCAACCAGGGCGTAAGTAGCATAGCGCAAGTAGTAGTCCATGTCCCGCAGACAAGCCGCGTAACGGCGAGTCGTGTAGGCATTTCCACCGGGACGGATCAGTTCCGGCTGTTCGGCAAATAGCTGGATACCAGCTTGTTTGACAATTGCTGCTGCATTGCTGTTAATCGCCGCTGCAGCCTGTACCCGTGCTGTGCCGGTTGCAAAATAAGATTTCAACCGATCAATACCATCCCGGTCTAAATACCTACCAGCAACATCATAATTTTCAATCAGACTCGTCACTGCATCGCGCATAAGTTTCTCTCCCAAAAATCTTTATCAATACTTTGCTATCTGAGATAGACCGCCTATTGTAGACTACTACAAATCGGCCTTTGATTAAGATTTGAGATAGGATTTGCACGATCGGCAGTCAATGCCCGACGAATAGCCGCAAAATTCAGCCGTTTGTTTTGTATAAACAGCCGAAACACAGACAAAGCAAGAATCACAAACTGCCCGATCGCGATCGGCTCAATTTTTAATTATTGTATCTTTTGCTACAAAAAAGTGATAGCTCAAGGCCTACGATCGCCCAAACAGTCTGAAATCTGCCGTTAGCGAAGCCCGCCCCTACGGGGGCTACGCCAACGAAGAGGATCGCCCGCAACAAAACCAATATCAGGAGTAAGTCATGTTCCAGACACCCCAAGAAGCCCTAAACTACATAAAAGAAAATAAAATCCAGATCGTTGACCTGAAATTCATCGATATGCCGGGGATCTGGCAACACCTTTCGCTGTACCACGACCAAATCGACGAAACCGCCTTCACAGAGGGCGTACCCTTCGACGGTTCCAGCATTCGGGGCTGGAAAGCCATCAACGAATCAGACATGACAATGGTCATCGATCCTACCACCGCGTGGATGGACCCGTTCATGGCAGAACCCACCATCAGCTTCATTTGCAGCATCAAAGAGCCCCGCACCGGCGAACCGTACAGCCGCTGTCCCCGCACCATAGCTCAAAAAGCCATAGACTACTTGCTGACAACCGGTCTGGGCGATACAGCATTTTTTGGCCCGGAAGCAGAATTCTTTATTTTTGACGACGTTCGCTTCGACCAAACCCAAAATTCCGGCTACTATTACGTAGATTCGATCGAAGGTCGCTGGAATTCCGGCAAAGAAGAACCAGGCGGCAACCTCGGCTACAAACCCCGTTACAAAGAAGGTTATTTCCCAGTAGCACCAACCGATACCTCTCAAGACATGAGAACGGAAATGCTGCTAACAATGGCCAAATGCGGCGTACCAATCGAAAAACACCACCACGAAGTCGCCACCGGCGGACAATGCGAACTCGGTTTCCGCTTTGCCACATTAGTCCAAGCCGCCGACTACTTGATGACATACAAATACGTCATCAAAAACGTCGGCAAAAAATACGGCAAAACCATCACCTTCATGCCCAAACCGCTGTTTAACGACAACGGTTCCGGGATGCACGTTCACCAGTCGATTTGGCAAGACGGCAAACCTCTATTTGCAGGCGACCAATATGCAGGTTTCAGTCAAATGGGACTGCATTACATCGGCGGCATTCTCAAGCACGCCCCGGCACTTTTGGCACTCACCAACCCCACAACCAATTCCTACAAGCGGTTAGTTCCCGGCTTTGAAGCGCCTGTAAACTTAGCTTACTCTCAAGGAAATCGATCGGCATCAGTGCGGATTCCGTTGTCAGGAACCAACCCCAAAGCCAAGCGTTTAGAATTCCGTTGTCCTGATGCCAGTTCTAATCCCTATTTAGCCTTTGCAGCGATGCTGTGCGCGGGCATAGATGGCATCAAGAATCAAATCGATCCGGGCGAACCTTTAGACGTGGATATCTACGACCTTTCTCCCGAAGAATTGAGCAAAATTCCTTCAACTCCCGGTTCCTTGGAAGGCGCTTTAGAAGCCTTAGAAAAAGACCACACTTTCTTAACAGAAACTGGCGTATTTACCGAAGAATTCATCAAAACCTGGATTTCCTACAAACTCGATAATGAAGTCAACCCGATGCGGCTGCGTCCTCACCCCTACGAGTTTGCTCTCTACTACGACTGTTAGAAAATTAAGAATTAAAAATTAAAAGTTAAAAATGGTAATTATACCATTTTTAACCGAGGATTTTTAATTAATAAGAACGCCGCCCTTAAAATCGGTGTTTTTTTCGAGTTTAGAACTTCTGGATCATAGCCCATACTCTCCCGTTACCCGACACTATCTGGGCAACGCTGTTAGTAGTAGGGCCCATTGTAGCGTCAGAGACATCCTCTACAGCCCATTTATTTGCTTTCTCATCAACAATAAACAAATCGTCAGCGGTAGTGCCTTCCTGAACTCGATATATCTTATTGAGAATAAAACGCGCTCTCGCCTCAGCTTTTGGTATGCCCGTAACTTCATCTGGATCGACAGAAATAACACTGCCTTCTTTTAATGTACCTTTCGAGCTGCTGAAATTGCGTCCACTATTTTCTGCTATTTGCACGCTGGAAAACTGCAAAGAATGCTCGGTTTTTGAGATATTCCAAACCGCAGCTAGCGCCCCAGTTTTTCCCAAAGTAAAGAACCGCTGCCAAAATTGTAAAAATTACCAAAGACTTGAAATAATGCACTGTTTTTATGCTTTTGTATTTTTTAAGTGCTGGTTTTATTATAAAGTACCAATTATCAAGTACCAATGACCAAACAATGTCCGATATTTTTGTGATGGTTCGCAATCAGAGTAACGTCGCCATGACTTCAGTTGACGGCATTGCATTTGTCACTTTACTGACTCAA
>JBBSNU010000056.1:0-13715 GCA_038260455.1 Chroococcales cyanobacterium
ACATTGGCTGGCACACCTAACACCTGTGAAGTCTCCCCCACCAGTTCGTTATCTGAAGTGTTTAGACAGGAGAGGTGTGAAAAAGGTTCAAATGATAGACGAAGGAAGAAGGAAGAAGGAAGAAGGAAGAAGGAAGAAGGGAAAACGAAGTTACTGCATCGGTTTAACAGATGTAACTGGTTCCCTGGCTCTGCCTGGGAACTGATATCTAGAGGCTCTGCCTCGCTGGGGAAAGAGGAGGCAGAGCCTCCGGATCTGCGTTACCAGGCTCTGCCTGGTAACGAGTAAATGCTGGTAGGGAAACGGCATTGCCGTTTCCTGATTGCCAGATGGAGATTTTAGCTTTACCGCAGAGTTACAAACTCTTCAGCAGTCGATGGATGAATGCCAATAGTCACATCGAAATCTTTTTTCGTAGCTCCCATGTTAACAGCGATCGCCATTCCTTGAATAATCTCGCCCGCGTCTTTGCCAACCATGTGCACGCCCAAAACTATGTCAGTATTAGTTTCAACAACTAACTTGACAAAAATCTTTTCATCTGCACCTGTCAAAGAGTGAAACATCGGTCGAAACTTGGCTGTGTAGCACTTAATAGAGTCGCCAAATTTAGCTTTCGCTTGCTCTTCGCTTAAGCCGACTGTAGCAGCTTCCGGCTGGGAAAATACGGCTGAGGCCACATTTTCGTAACTAATTGCTCTCGGATTGTTGCCAAATTCCGTATCGGCAAAAGCGCGTCCTTCGGCGATCGCAATTGGCGTTAAATTAATCCGGTTGGTGCAATCTCCGACGGCAAAAATGTGCGGTTGACTGGTGCGGCTGTCTTTAGTAACTGCGATCGCACCTTTCTCAGTTTCTACTCCGGCATTTTCCAAACCCAATTTTTCCAAGTTGGGCGATCGTCCAGTAGCGCACAAAAGCGCATCAACTGTCAAGGTTTCTTCCGATTCTCCCGACAAAGTTAATTTTAAGCCTTCCGGGGTTTTTTCAATTTGCGCGATCGAGTTTCCCGTCACAAAATTGATCCCGTGCTTAACCATTCCTTCCTGCACGTTAGTGCGAAGTTCTCCATCAAAGTCGTTCAAAATTAAATCACGCCGGATGATTTGAGTTACTTCACTTCCCAAACCGTTCATAATGCAGGCAAATTCAACGCCGATGTAACCTCCTCCCCAAATTGCCAACCGTTTCGGCTGCTCTTTTATCAAGAAGATTTCGCGGGAAGTAATGGCGTGTTCGATGCCAGGAATCTCGACTCTGTGAGCTTCGCCACCGACTGCAATTAAGATTTTAGCAGCGGTGTATTTTTTATCACCAACTTCGACGGTGTGGGAGTCAATAAATTTGGCGTATCCTGAGATTAATTCCACTCCGGCTTTTTCAAGGAAGCTGATGTGCAATTTGCTCAGCCGCCGCACTTCTGTGTCTACGGTGGTGACGAGTTTTTCCCAATCGAAACTGCTTTCTACTGGACTCCAACCGTAGCCGATCGCATCTTCGTAAAGGTGCGAAAATGTAGAGGCGTAAACCATGAGTTTTTTGGGGACACAGCCGCGAATTACGCAGGTGCCGCCTACTAAGTCATTTTCGGCGATCGCCACCTTCGCCCCGTAGGATGCCGCCCGCTTGGAACTCGCCAATCCGCCGGAACCTGCACCTATCACAAACAAGTCGTAGTCGTATGTCATAATTATCGTTAGTTTCCTATCTCTATTTTACGATTTTTGTCCTTTACTTTTCTTAATGATATCTCAAAAATTTTTGGTTTTTTTTTGGGTCAACTACTTTACTTCTTCTGTTTGACATGGTATTATTAGATAATAGAAATCTGTGCGTTAATTTTAAAATTGCTCACACTTCCATTATTAGAGTATAGCACAAGCAAGTCGCAAGAAATATATAAAAATGTAACTATTTTTGGGCGGCCGCCGATGGGGAAATTGGTAATTGTAAATTGCTGGTTATCGCCGATTTTCGATCCCCCTAAATCCCCCTTAAGAAGGGGGACTTTGATCGGAATCTTGTCCCACCCCCTACTCCCCTTTTTCAAGGGGGGCTAGGGGGGATCTGGCCTAATCGCAGCGACAGAAGACTGATACTATCCTAACCTCTGGGGGCAAAGACGGGGATTGCCAGTACAGTTTTTTAACCTTCACAAATCATTGATAATTGCTATATTATAGAGATAAATTTATTTTCGGGCTAGCTTTATGATCGAGTGGCTGGTACTCTGGGGAGCAACGGAAGCAGTAGGCATTCTCGTCAAACCCATCTTAGAAGAATTAGTCAAAGACGGCGCGAAGGATTTTGCTAAAGATTTTTTTAAAGATTCCCTAAAAAACGTCATATTTGGCGAAAAAGACCCGCGACAAGTCGCTACGGGCAAAGCGCTGAAAAAGTTTTTGGAGTTAGTGCAACAACAGTTGAAAATCAGCGGACTTTCCCCAGAACAGATTAAGCTGTATATTAAAGATGTTAAAAAGTTTATCAGCAACAAGTCAGTTAAGGAAATTTTGGGTAAGGGCTTTGAGAGCGATCGCGAATCCCTTGATGCAGAAATTCTCGAACAAACCTGGACTCAACTAGATTTAGCTGCTTTACCCGCCAGATTTAAGTGGCAAACCATCGCCAATCAGTATCTCGTGGAAGTTCAAGAAATTCTCTTAGACTCAAAAGATTTGCGGGATATCTTGAATGCTCAAAATCTGGATAGCATTCAGAAAAATACTCAAGAAACGGCGGGGATTATCCCCGATTTTGATTTGAGGCAATATCAAGAGGCTTTGTGCGAACGTTACAGCAATCTAGATTTAAGCAGCGTCGATAGCAATACCTACGATTATCGGGAAAAGCTGAAAGTTTGGCAAATCTTTATTTTCCAAGATGTGCGCTTAATTTACGAGTCATTTCTGCCGCAAGCTTACGAAATTCCCAAGGAACATCAACGGCGGTTGGAAGACAGCGATCAATTAGACGCGATCGCACTAGAAAATTTAGAGAAATATCGACGCGGTTATTTTTCTCAGCCAATCGTTTCGGTGTTAGATATCATCAACGATCAGTCAACTTATCCCTACATTGTGATTTTAGGCGATCCGGGTTCTGGCAAATCTACTCTGTTACAATATTTAGCATTAACCTGGGCGCGATCGCCCTTAAATAGCGTAACATCTCTCCCGATTCCGCTGTTGATCGAATTGCGGATTTACATTCGCAACGTGGAATCAAAACATTGCCAGAATTTCCTCGAATTTTGTCATAAAAATTCCGGCTTTATTTGTGACTTGAATCAGCATCAATTGCAGGAAAAGCTTAAAGCTGGCGATGCTGTGGTGATGTTCGACGGGTTAGATGAAATTTTCGATTCTGGGAAACGAGAAGATGTAATTACCGCGATTCATCGGTTTACCAATGAGTATCCCCGCGTGCGAGTGATTGTCACGTCTCGGATTATTGGTTACAAACCTCAACGGTTGCAAGATGCGGAGTTTCATCACTTTATTCTCCAAGACTTGAATCCGGCACAGATTCAGGATTTTGTGCACCGCTGGCACGAGTTGACTTTTACTGATGCTAGGGAAAAAGTGCGAATTAGTCAGCGCATGAAAAGAGCGCTAGAGTATTCATCAACGATTCAAGATTTAGCCGGAAATCCGTTATTGTTGACGATTATGGCGATTTTGAATCGCAGTCAAGAATTGCCGAGAGACAGGGCGGAACTTTACAATCAAGCTTCGCGGGTATTGCTGTATCAATGGGATGTGGAAAGGTCTTTAGTAGAGGATAGCAGGCTCGATCCAAAAACGATCGATGCTAAAGATAAGCAAGAAATGTTGCGACGAGTTGCTTGGGAAATGCAGGCAGCACCTGAAGGGTTGGCTGGCAATATTATTAGTGCGGAAGATTTGGAGGATATTCTGACAGCATATCTGAAGAATAAAGATTTTGACAAACCGAGAAACCGGGCGAAGTTAATCATTCATCAACTGCGAACTCGCAACTTTATTTTATGTTTTTTGGGTGCGGATACTTACGGGTTTGTGCATCGGACTTTTTTGGAATATTTCTGTGCGTCGCAAGTAGTGAATAGGGTTCAGGCTCTAGAACTCTCGCTGGATGAGTTGAAAGCCGAAGTTTTTTGCCCGCACTGGCATGATGAATCTTGGCAGGAAGTTTTGTGTTTGATTGCGGGATTGATTGCTGGAAAGTTGACAGGGGAAGTGATTGAGTTTTTGATTGAGCAGGATGGGGAAGCTCAAAAGTTTACTAACCTGTTTTTGGCGGCGAAGTGTTTGGATGAGGTGAGGGATAGAAAGGTGATTGCTGAGGTTGACAGTCTATTGCTTGAACGCTTAAAAAAGTTAACGAAGTACGATGATATCAATTACTCTCACAAGAGTAATACAGAAGAGACAAATATAGTTAAGAAAATTCGTATTCAAGCAGTAAGTGCGATCGCTTTTACTTGGAAAGATGACCCAGAAACCTTGCCTTGGCTCAAACAACAGGCTCAATCTGATGATAATTGGTTTGTGCGAAGTATAGCAGTCAAAGAAATAGCACGGGGGTGGAAAGATGATCCGGAAATATTATCTATCCTCAAAGAATGGGTTCAATCTGATGATAATTGGGCTGTGCGACAAGCAGCAGTTCAAGAAATAGCACGGGGCTGGAAAAATGACCCAGAAACTTTACCTATCCTCAAACAACGCGCTCAATCTGATGATGATTCGGATGTGCGACAAGCAGCAGTCCAAGAAATAGTACGGGGGTGGAAAGATGACCCAGAAACCTTACCTATCCTCAAACAACGCGCTCAATCTGATGATAATTCTTATGTGCGATGTGCAGTAGTCGAAGAAATAGCACGGGGCTGGAAAGATGACCCGGAAACTTTACCTATTCTCAAACAGATGGCTCAATATGATGATAATTCAGATGTGCGACGTGTAGCAGTTCAAAAAATAGCAAGAGGCTGGAAAGATGACCCGAAAACCTTACCTATCCTCAAACAGAGGGCTCAATTTGATGATAATTGGGCTGTGCGACGTGCAGCAGTCGAAGAAATAGCACGGGGCTGGAAAGATGACCCGGAAACCTTACCTATGCTCAAACAACGCGCTCAATCTGATGATGATTTTTATGTGCGACAAGCAGCAGCCCAAGAAATAGCACGGGGCTGGAAAGATGACCCGGAGATATTTGAATTATTGTGTGATATTGCTATCAATCATCCTTTTGAACGCAAGTATGACTGGCAAGACAACCCGCGACAAACAGCACTTGAAATCATGTTCAAGCAATATCCCGATCGCCCAAAAACATTAGAAATACTTCGCGATCGATTGGCCAACGATCCAGATCAACAAGTCCGCAAGTTTGCCGAGAAACAATTGGCAAAACTAGACAAGCTGTGATATAAACAAAAAAAGGAGAAACAAGTTATGACCGTAGCCACTAAGATCCCCCAAGCTTATGCAGAAATAGTTGAGTTTTTTGCTGCTGGCGCTACTCCCGAAAGCATTCTCAACTTTCAACTATCCGAAGAAGCAAAAGAGCATATCGCCGACCTAATTTACGCACACAATAACGAAGGTTTAACCACCGATGAAAAAACCGAATTAGACAACTATCTAATCCTAGAACATCTGATAACTCTTATCAAAGCAGTCGCTCACAAACACGTCGTCAAAGAGTAAGTTTTTTTATGTGTTGTCGCAGATTTCAGAAACCGGGTTTCTTGCGTGATTTATCGTCACCCAACCCAAGACTCGTAGAAACCCGGTTTCTCGCCCACCTCGCAGATTTCAGAAACCGGGTTTCTTTGTAGATTTATCGTCACCCAACACAAAACTCGTAGAAACCCGGTTTCTCGCCCCCCATGCGTAATTCATGAAGTTCAGAAAATAGTATAATTAAGATCGGATAGTTTTCGGAGACAACCACAATGCAAGTCACGACCGAACAAATTATTTATCCATCCAGCGACGGTCAACCAATGGCAGATAGCACAACTCAATACAAATTAATTGTCAAAATCAAAGAAGGTTGCGAATCGTTGTTCAAAAATGACCCAAACGTCTTTATAGCAGCAGATTTGCTGTGGTATCCAGTTGAAGGTAGACCAGAGATTTCTCAAGCACCGGATACGATGGTAATATTTGGTAGACAAAAGGGCGAGCGGCGTTCCTATCTGCAATTTCGCGAAGATAATATTGCTCCCCAAGTCGTATTTGAGATTCGCTCTCATAACGACAGACAAGCAAAAATGTACAAAAAATTGGCTTTTTACAATCGCTATGGAGTTGATGAATATTACCTTTACAATCCAGAAAATAATGATTTGACTGGTTGGCAAAGAATTGAAGGTAATTTAGAAGTAATCGATCCGATCGAAGGCTGGATAAGTCCGAGATTGGGAATCCGATTTGAAGTAGGCGAAGATGGGTTAGAAATTTATCGACCAGATGGAGAAGCATTCGTTTCTCCTGAAGAATGGAGAGAAGAAAGGGATTTTGAAAGACAGCGTGCCGAACAAGCAGATCAAAGAGCGGAACGTTTAGCAGCAAAACTGCGCGAATTGAACATCGATCCTAATAGTATTTAAGCCACAAATTGTTTAATTTAGGACTTATTCATTAAGACCAAAGAAACCGGGTTTTTTATCGCTTTTGCGGGCTATAACGAATTCTTTTCGCGAAAAAACCCGGTTTCTGACCCGCCCGTGCGTAAGTCCTATAAGCGTCCAAACGATCGCCCTTCCACCCGCCAAAACCCCTCAGAAGTGTTAACTTAGTAGTACGTTGTGTCGATCGCACATAAAAACAAATGCCTGAACTACAAACCCAGACCCACCAACACCTCCAGCAGCAAGACACCTCAAAACCCGTCATCGTCGGCCTGCAAGACGTAACAAAAGTTTACGGCATTGGCGACCTAGAAGTGCGCGCCCTCAACGGCGTCAGCTTGACGGTAACGCAAGGAGAATATTGCTCGATTATGGGCGCATCGGGTTCTGGCAAATCTACAGCCATGAATATTATCGGCTGTCTCGATCGACCTACGAGCGGCAGTTACTACCTAGATGGCGTAGATGTCGCCCAAATGCCGGAAGCAGAATTAGCCGGAATTCGTAATTTAAAATTAGGTTTTGTCTTCCAACAATTTCACCTGCTAGCTCAATTAACAGCCTTAGAAAATGTCATGTTACCGATGGTTTATGCAGGCATTCCCGCAGCCGAAAGACGCGAACGGGGCGTAGAGGCTTTAACGAAAGTAGGCCTGCAAAGTCGGCTGCAAAATAAACCGAATCAACTATCAGGAGGACAGCAGCAGCGGGTAGCCATCGCCCGCGCGATTGTCAACCGTCCGGTATTATTGCTTGCAGATGAACCGACTGGTGCATTGGATACTAAAACCACTCAAGAAGTAATGGATATTTTTACAGAATTTAATGAAAGCGGCATGACTGTGGTGATGGTGACTCACGAACCGGAAGTAGCGCGCCAAACTCGCCGCGTTGTCTGGTTCCGCGACGGTCAAGTTATTCATGATAATCTCGATCCGGCAGAGCTTTCTCACGCAGTATTTTAAGTTTTAAGTATTTTCTACTCGTCTACTCGTTACCAGGCTCTGCGAAAGTAACACACATCCGGAGGCTCAGCCTCCTTGTCACCCAGCGAGGCTCGGGAGCATCTGTGTTTTGCATTTATATATAATAGTGCGAGCGTCCTCGCTCGCGTATTGTACAACTCGCGAGCGAGGACGCTCGCACTGTAAAAAAAATTATTGCAATGCAGGAGATGCTCCGCGAGGTTCTTCCTCGCTTATATCGGTTCCCAGGCAGAAACTGGGAACCAGTTAGCACCAGTTAGCCTGGGAACCAGTGAACTAATGACTGATGACTAATAACTAATGACTATTGAAAAGCACTCGGAAAAGCAGCCCAAACTCGATCGACAAAATCTCTAAGTTGCCGAGACGCGATCGCGCTATCCTTGCGATCGGAGTCCAGAGACTGCAACTGAGTCAACAGCGAAATCACCTCAGTATCCAGCGCCGCCCGAAACAAACTCAACGGCCAAAGCAAATCAGCACCATCTCGCAAATCCGATAAAGTGTATTCTTCCGGCCACTTTTGCGACAAATCCTTCCCGGATACCAACCCAACCAACATTAGAGGGCGCACCCAACAAATTTGACGTGCCTCAACCACTTCAATTACCTCTGAATGCAGGCACGCATTTCCATATTCTAAACTGACAATTTGACCGGGTTTAAAGTTCAAAGCACAATCCATTAATGCTGACTCTTAATACAGACAATAACCAAGCAAAATAAGTGCCGCAACTATCGACAGCACCAAAAAACATTATATCACAATTCCTTTTGCCCTCTTCCTTCTGCCCTCTGCCTTCTGCCCTCTGCCTTCTGCCTTCTTCCCTCTTCCTTCTGTTAACTTTCATCAAGAGTTTTAAGAGCAATTTCAAGATCCGCAGTCAACAATCGCGCTTCTTTTTTACCACTGCCACCTTTAGCATAATCCGCCACGGAAAGCGGCTCGCCGATCGCAATTTTGACACGAGTACCCCGTTGAGGAATGCGCGGGCGGTAGCGAATACTCATCGGTACAATTTTCACCCCCAAACCAGGTTCGCTCAACTCTGCCTGCATTGCCAAACGAGCCAATCCAGGCTTGGGAGGGTGAACTTCACCATCCTGAAAAATGCCACCTTCGGGAAAAATCACCAACATTTGCTTGTCGAGGAGCAATTCCACGCCATAACGCAGGCTGCTAATTGCTGGATGCTTGATATCCACAGCAAAACCTCCCAAATGTCTGATGAACCAACCTTGCAGTCCTTGCACCTCATCGGCAGTTACCATAAACCGCAAATCGCGTCCAGTCACCTTCTGTCCCGTTGAATAGGGCATCATCAGCGAATCCCACCGGGAGCGATGCGTAGGGGCTAAGATGACAGGCCCGTCCTTCGGCAAGTGCTCCTGTCCGGTTATTTCAATCTTGCCAAAATAAAACGGCAGGACAACATAGTGACCTAGCGGATAGAGCAAGGAGGTTAACCAAGGAGAAACGCGAGAGGTATTAGGTGCTACCTTGGCAAGCATGGGCTTCACTAGAGATGATTTACTGGACTCAATGGCGATCGCGGCATTATGGCGCATGGCAGTTAACCTGCTTTATCGATACATAAAGTTTAAGGATATGTTGTTTAGCAAACTTTTAATCTTTCGATGGGGACACTTTTGTTAGTGGCATTTTGCTTTTCGCCGGCGGAAAATGCCCCACAACTTAATCTGTTAGAGGCTTTCACCGAAGTCAACCCGACAGCAGTCAGGAGCAAGATCGATCGGGCAATTACCTATTATTTCAGTTAATATAGCCAAGTTCGATTACACATTGTCGATCGAGAATAAAAAAGTTAACAGGTTAAATTTTCCGGCGGGCTTCAAACCAAGAAAGTAACTGATCCCGACAAACAGACTCCATAATACCGCCAAGTACCTCCAAACGGTGACACGAAGGCGCGCTATCTGGAATATTAGCAGCAGTCCGAATCGCGCCAGTTTTCGGGTCATCAGCTCCGTATACCAGCAAACCGATCCGAGCTTGTACGATCGCACCAGCGCACATCGGGCAAGGCTCCAGCGTCACGTAGAGCGTGCATTGGTTGAGATGCCAGTCTTGCAAAACTTTGCCCGCCGCCCGCAGAGCCAAGATTTCGGCGTGAGCAGTCGGATCGCAGTCTCGCTCTCGCCGATTTTGCGCTTCGGCAATCAACTTACCAGTACCGTCAACGATGACAGCACCCACGGGCACTTCACCCGCATCGCCGGCAGCTCGTGCTAGTTCCACAGCCCTAGCCATCCAGCGCTTGTGAATAGCATAATTAAAATCACGAATAGACAAAAGCTCTGTTTGCAAATTCACGGTATACCTGCGTAACTGAAAACGTTTAATATCATCTTACTTATCCACTTGCTGCAGCTCAAATAAGTACGATCGCTAGTAAAACAAGTTTTTAGGGCAACCTATGGCATACTTACCTAGTTGAAAACACTTAAGATCAAAAAATAAAGTTACACCACAGTCCCATCCAGAGTAATTTTAAATTATGGACACCACCACGATTAGCACTGAAGTTGTTGAGCTGTTGTCCCGGATTAGCCGGCAAAAACTCCGCGAACAAGATATCACTCCCTTGGTAGTATTTCTGACTGCTCTAATTTCCGTCCTGCGCGGAGTAATGATTATCGACAGGACGATCGCCATTGAAGAAGAAGAACGGCTGCAAAAGACTCTCAAAGCCTTTTCCAGCGGCGATCCAAGTCGAATAGAACTAATTCAGCGCCTTGTCAAAGGAATCTCCAAACAGCAGGTTTACTTCAACCCCACGGAATTGCTAACCCTGACAGCTTTCTTCTCAGAATCAGAAAAGCTGTTGCTCATCGGTTCCGGCTACGAAATGTCAGCGGTAGACGGACACATCGACCTGCGGGAGCAAATGTACCTACAGTCGATCGCCAACCGGCTCGGCCTCGACTCCAGACACATTGCAGTCATAGACACCTTATTTACAAAAGAAGGAATCCTCGACTCAGAAGCTTTTGCCGAAGTTCAAGCATTACTCGCACCAAGCGAATTCTCCTCCCGCGATCCAGTATTTGGCAAAGCAGGAAAGCACCTGCTGACTCTTTTAATGCGTAAATAATGCAGCACATTTGACACTCCCCGACCTGAAGGTACGGGGATTCTTAATTCAGCGACTGACCTTTAAGTGCTACGTCCTTTCGGCAATATTCAAACCTTTTAACCGTAGAAACCTACTAATTAACGAGCCTGATTCGCAGTCACTCTCTTTGGGTCTATCTCCAAAAGCGTACTAGGATATTGACAAGCGAGTTCGGGTATGCCCTACCCTACCTAACAAAAATTAAATTATTTATTTTTCTGGTTTTGAGGCTGTATTAAGCCCCTAGCTGTTTGGCGAGTTTTCGCCGCTCTTTGTCCCCCGGTTTACGCCTAAAAGTGTGTCTGAGTCTCTGTTTCACGATGGCGAAGGAGTTTAGTTTAACCTTGACTTTTCTATTATACTACATAGACCAGAAATTTCCGGCTCTTTGGGAATGAATTCAAGAAATTAGAGCCGTCCTAAAAGGACAGGGTTTTAAACCCAGTTTCTTGATAAATTATTTCCGCTGTAAAAGAGACAGGGGAAAATAATTTAATGCTTTTTCGATTAATTCGCGGACGCACGGGTGGTCAGAAACCGGGTTTTTTCACAAAAAGACGGGTTACAGCCCGCAAAAACGGTAAAAAACCCGGTTTCTTTTGCCTTGATGCGTCCAAATCCGTCTAAAATCTAAAAGTGGCTTGTGGCTGCCTCCATCGCTCCAGCTCGATTTCAAATCTCCAATCGATTGATTATGCAAATTGAATGGCAAACCGCCAAAACCTACGAAGACATTCTCTATCACAAAAGTGGTGGCACCGCCAAAATAACCATCAATCGACCTCACAAACGGAACGCTTTCCGTCCCAAAACCGTGCAAGAACTGTGCGAGGCCTTTACTGATGCCCGCGAAGACACAAAAATCGGCGTTGTCCTCTTTACCGGTGCGGGGCCTCATACTGACGGCAAATATGCCTTTTGTGCCGGTGGCGACCAAAGCGTGCGCGGTACTGCGGGATATGTAGACGAAGGTGGTATACCCCGGTTGAACGTGCTCGACTTGCAGAAGTTGATTCGATCGATGCCCAAAGTTGTGATTGCTTTAGTGGCAGGATACGCGATCGGCGGCGGTCACGTTTTACACTTAATCTGCGACTTGACGATCGCAGCAGACAATGCCATTTTCGGACAAACCGGCCCAAAAGTAGGCAGTTTCGACGGTGGATTCGGAGCCAGCTATCTCGCCAGAGTAGTCGGCCAGAAAAAAGCCAGAGAAATTTGGTTTTTGTGTCGCCAGTACAGCGCGCAGCAAGCCCTAGAAATGGGTTTAGTCAACTGTGTCGTACCCGTGGAACAACTCGAACAAGAAGGGATGCAGTGGGCTGGAGAAATTCTCGAAAAAAGTCCGATCGCGATTCGCTGTTTAAAATCGGCTTTTAATGCCGACTGCGATGGTCAAGCCGGTCTGCAAGAGCTAGCTGGCAACGCCACTTTGCTGTACTATATGACCCAGGAAGGTGCGGAAGGCAAACAAGCATTTTTGGACAAACGGGAACCGGATTTTAGTCAATATCCGTGGCTGCCATAGCTCGATCGACAAATGAGTTTTTTGATTCCCTCATTCCAGTTACAGATGCTATTGATTTCTGTCAGTTGCAAAAGTCTAATTGAGGCGATCGTCGAAAAGTGTAAGTATTGATATTACTAGCACCAAAAAAAATGAAACTGCTTCGTTAAATCCAGACTGCGATCGCGATCGGTAATTCCCGAATCGGAAATCCCCAATGCTCCTATCTAAAATGATATGATTCCTGCTGCCGTCCGACTAAACCGACAGTGCTGCTGATTGTTCGATTAAAGTTGTGCCTGTCAACTGGCAGGCATTGCGCTCAGAAACAGTAACAGCCTCCTGCACAGTCACAGCTTGTTGTTGCCACAGTCCAATTTCTGCTATATTTTCCCACGATTCTCCAAAAGGCGGAACCGCTAAAGCACAAGCTTTCCACTGACTTTGCACCGGCACGCTCAGCAGATCGCAAACCCCCCCGCGTCTTCCTTCAGGAGTGTAGTGGTGGCAGTGACGGCAAGCAGAAGAAGTTAATGGGGTTTTCATAAAAGTGTTTGGGTAAATCAGTTTCATCCATAATTCTCCTCTGTAGAGCTAGGAGGTTTTAGAGCATCCCAGCCTTTATGCTGTATGGTTTGTAGCGATCCCCGAAGTATAAGTAAATTTTATAATTTATTAATAATTGCTTTATATGTAGAAACAATTAGCTCAGTCATTACTCATTAGTTAGGCAAAAATACAGGTTAAAAGTTTATAAAGGGTCAGGGATCAAGAAAAACGGCAAATGCCAAACAAGTATGAGATGTTACAAATAAACTGTGACTGGGGACACAAAAAGCGGGGCAAAGTAGGGTAAGCAGCCTCTGGGACACAGCAATTGAAGTTTTAATATAAATAAAAATGAAAAAATAGCAAAGGGCGATCGAAAACAGGCGATCGGGCAGCAGTTACCTTGACGACAAAAGCCACTAATTCTAGAATAGGCAAGTTTTAAAGCTTCTTCTTTATTTCTTGAGAATCAAAACATTAAAATCAATTCAGACACGATAGGAGTTTTGCTAATGAGTAAGCGTTCTTCGGTTGAATCCCCAAATCAATCCTCATCAACCCCAATCCAGCCTGCCTTGCAAGCCGCCCTGGGATGTTTGGATGTAAATCTAGAAGCAGAACTGACAACATACAGAAGGCACAGGCGGCGCGCCGAACAGTGGGTGTCGCCATCAGTTCGTACCGGCAAGCAAACAGCCACAACCGAGCAACAGAATACCCAAAACCTACCGCTGGAAGCTGCCGAAGAAACTCAGCAGCCGCTATCGCTGCCCCTATCCCTGGCGGGCGTTCAGGGCGATGCCCCGCTAGCAACTACCAGGGGTGGCACGAAATTATCTAGCAGTGGCTTTGCACCCCAAAAGTATCTTGAATCCAGCGAAAAACTGATAGAAAGTTTGGACGAAGCA
>JBBSNU010000057.1:0-13636 GCA_038260455.1 Chroococcales cyanobacterium
AGAATCTGCCGGAATTCACATTTTTGAGCTAGAAAATCCCGAATTAGGTAGCGATATTCGCCCGCTTTTAGGTTTGGATGATGTGATTTTAGACTTGACAGCAACTGCAAACCGTGCAGACGCTTTGAGTATGGTGGGCGTGGCGCGGGAAGTGGCGGCGCTGACTGGGGCGAGTTTGAGAATTCCTGCCGCCGGTGGTGTTGCAATTGAGGACAAAAAAAGCGCAGGTTTAGCAGTAGAAATATCGGAACCGCAAGCCTGCCCGATTTACATCGGTACGGAAATTGCAGGTGTGAAAATCGCACCGTCTCCAGCTTGGTTGCAGCAGCGGTTGCAGGCTGCGGGAGTGCGGCCGATTAATAATGTAGTTGATGTAACCAATTACATTTTACTGGAATGGGGACAACCGCTGCACGCTTTCGATCGCGATCGCCTGCAATCCTTCACCGGCACTTCTGAGATCAGCATCGGCGTGCGCTTTGCCAAAACAGGGGAATCCTTCAAAACCTTGGACGGACAAAACCGCAATTTGCAACCGCAAAATTTGTTAATTACTGCTAGCGACAAACCCGTAGCCTTAGCTGGGGTAATGGGCGGGGAAGACACGGAAGTTCACGAAGGCACGCAAAATTTAGTCTTAGAAGCTGCGATTTTTGACCAGGCAACGATTCGCCGTTCTGCCCGCGCTCAAGGCCTGCGGAGTGAGGCATCGATCCGCTACGAACGAGGGGTGAATCAGGCGGCTTTGACGACGGCGTGCGATCGCGCTATTGCCCTAATTTTGCAGTTGGCTGGAGGCGCTGCGACGGTGCAGAAAACGGCGAGTTCGGGGGAAGATTTGAGTTTTTCGCGGACGCTCGAATTGCGTCTCGATCGTGTAAACTCAATTTTAGGACAATTAAAAAGAGGAGCAACCGGCGGTTCTGGATATCTGGAACCGGAGGAAGTGAAAAACATCCTCACAGCCTTGGGATGCGAAGTTGTTCCGGCTGAGAAAGAACGAGTTTTTGCAATAACTATTCCACCTTACCGTTATCGCGATTTAGAAAGGGAAATTGACTTAATCGAAGAAGTCGCCAGACTCCACGGTTATGACAATTTCTGCGATACTTTACCCAGCAAAACGGAACCTGGTTATTTATCTTTAGAATACGCGCAAGTGCGGAATGTGCGATCGGCTTTTCGGGCGGCAGGTTTGACGGAGTTGATGCACTATTCTTTGGTGAAAACTGAGGGAGACAATCAGGTTGTGCTGGCTAATCCGTTGTTTGTCGAGTATTCGGCTTTGCGGACAGAAATGCTGTCAGGTTTGATTGATGCTTTCGGGTACAATTTGGAGCAAGGAAACGGTGCGCTTAACGGTTTTGAGGTCGGACGCATTTTTTGGAAAGAAGGGGATGCTAAGAAAGAAGCAGATGCCGTAGCGGGGATTATTGGCGGCGACCCGACGGCGTGGAAATGGCAGCAAGGTGGGCGCGATCGACCTTTGACTTGGTTTGAAGCAAAAGGTGTCTTGGAAAGTGTGTTTCAGCAGTTGGGTTTGGCTGTGGAATATGCGGGCGATTCGTCTAATCCGCGCCTGCATCCGGGCCGCACAGCCGCGCTATCGATCCCCCCCTACCCCCCCTTAGAAAAGGGGGAAAAGAAACCGTTGGGAGTTTTCGGACAGTTACACCCGCAATTGCAGCAGGAAAAGGGTTTACCTGAGCAGGTTTATGTGTTTCAATTAGATTTAGCGGTGTTGTTGGATGAGTTAGGGCGATCGCAGAACTCGACTCGCAAATTCGCGGGTTATTCGAGTTTCCCCGCTTCCGACAGGGATATTGCATTTTTTGCACCGATGGAGGTTCCGGTTGTGGAGATGCAAAGTGCGATGAAGAAGGCGGCTGGTAGTTTGCTTTCTTCGGTGGAATTGTTCGACGAGTATCGCGGCGACAACGTACCGGCGGGACAACGTAGTTTAGCATTTCGGTTGATTTATCGATCGGGCGATCGAACCCTCAGCGAAACCGATGTCGAACCAGCCCAGCAAAAAGTCCGCGACATCCTAGTCGCAAAATTCGGAGTCAGCCTCAGAAGCTAATTGTAGGGGCGGTGTCAAAAAGACTGAGAAACCGGGTTTCTTGCAACAATTACCGCCGCCCAACCAATATATTCATAGAAACCCGGTTTCTGCCACCAAGCGCATCCTATATGTGCAGCAAAGACTGAGAAACCGGGTTTCTTCCAACAATTACCGCCATCAAACCAATATATTCATAGAAACCCGGTTTCTGCGGCCAAGCGCATCCTAAATTCACTACAAAAATCAATAACTTAAAGGCCGCAACATCTCCGACACCAAAAAAGAAAAATCAGGAAATCGCAAAAGAGAAATACTCGCATCATCCGCCAGAATCACCCGACTTTGATAACCATCCTGACTCGGTTCTCTAAAAACATGAAGTTGCCGATTATTCACATCCAAAACCCAATAATCAGTAATCCCCGACTCAGCATAAATTTTCGCTTTTATACCGCAATCCGTTCTCAGAGTAGTATCTGCAACTTCAATAATCAGATAAATTTCTGAAGGAGTTGAATGGTGGTCTTCATAGTAAAATGGATCTGGTATAACTACAGAAATATCCGGTTCAGGTTCAGAGTAATCATCCAGTCGGACAGCATCATGTATACTCAGAAATACCAAACTTCCCAAAGATTTTTGCAGTAGTTCCATTGTCCGTTTCACCACTGCACAATGTGGGGGAGTTTTCGCCGCCATCTTTACTATCTGTCCTGCCAATAATTCTACCCGTTCATCTCCATCAAGAATACCAGCTTCCACCATCCGGTGATATTCATGAACATTCAGCAGCCGAATATCCAATAAAGTCATAGTAACCTCCTCCCCTCTAACAAACCTCTCTCCTCTTCCCATCTCCCTCTGCGCCCTCTGCGCCCTCTGCGGTTAATCAATCTTATCCTAAAAAAAAAATCAAATCCTGCTACACTTATTGTACAATAAATTTTAAACAAATTCATCCAAGGCTCAAAACCGTGACCAAATATGTAATGTGGGGAAGTTACTGCGAAGACGTTCTCGAAAAACGCGCTCCATTTCGAGACGCGCACCTAGCCGGACTTGCCAAACAAAAAGAATCGGGAGTGTTAATTGCGATCGGGCCAACGAAGGATTTAACCAAAGTTTTTGCAATTTACGAAGCAGAAGATGAGGCGGCTGTGCGACAATTAGTTGAAACCGATCCCTATTGGGTAAATCAGGTTTGGACAGAATACGACCTAAAAGAGTGGATTCAAGCTTTTTGAATCTCTATGGAATTTAGGAATGATTTCGCAAGTCGGTACAGAAATAAATTTACTTGACTAATAAATCAATATCGGCTATCATAGGAAAATTATATCAAATTCGGTTAAATAGATATAATTGTTGTAGGGGCGGGTTCACCAATAATAATTGCCTAAAGCCGACAATCTCGTAAACCCGCCCGGCCGATTATTATCAGCAATTAAGCGAACTTGATATTGCATAAGTTATCCAGCGGTGCGAGGAGGTTGCAGAGTGAATACCCTAAGAACGGCAGACGGAGATTTAGTTGCGGTTGACTGTGGCGACTTATTAGACAAGATTCTCGAAGTTTTAGAGAAGCCACAGACTCAGAATCCTTTTAAGATACATGGTAATGGCGATCGGCTGCTCATCGACATTGACAGCATCGCCGAAGCAGTCGCAGGTTTGGGAGTAGAAAATCCTTTAGGTGCTTCCGAACGCGGTGTTCGTACCGCCACAGTCAACTTTACCCCCGGTTTTAAAGAACGCTTTCCCGGTCAAGTTACCAAAATCAAAAATAGTTTAAAAGCTCGACTGGAATCTGCAATTAAGCAAGAAAATCAACAGCTTGACATCGAACAATTTGTTGCTAACTTAATCACAGATTTGCAAGATTTTCAAAGTCCTTCTGCCAGATTAGACTTTAGCTATCCCTTTGGCAACTATCCAGGGTTGCAAAAGCAACGCTTGAGTATCACAAAAAATCCTAGCAGCAAAGAACTGCTAAAATTTCATAAACTAACTATCACCGTTAGTAAAACCAGCACATTTAATACCGAGCTAAAACAAGGCTTAGAAAATTATATCAAATCTCAGTTTGCTAGCGCTAGTGACAGCCAGCGGGAAGAGTTAGATTTCATTCTTCAAGATTTAGAAGAAGATGCTAAATCAGACTTCTACAAGCTCAAAGAAATTGTAGATACAGAAACTATCGGCAAACTGAAAAAGCAAGCACAGATATGTTATTTAGAATTTCTGCAAGACAACCTTAGCACAAGCAATAACCCGTCAAATGCTGAGGGTATCATCTATTTACAAGACCTAATCCGTCGTCTCAAGCTGATTGATGAATATATCGGCAATCTCAATTTCAGAAATGCCGATGGCGATTACTTCGTCAACTATGCCGGCACTGACTTAAACTACCAAGACGCTTTTGCTCGTGCTGAAGCATTTGATATGCTGCCGATTATTCCCAAAATAGAAGGATATTTAGGAGAAACAAAAGACGAAAAAAACGGAGATATCCAGTTTGTTTTTGGACTCAAGCTCAAGTTTAATAACCCAGTGCAAGCCTATGGTGGAAAAACAGTCTTTGAATATTATCTCAATCTGCTTGACCCGGAAAGTGAGGAACACCAAGCCGAACTTGATAACCCTGCTAGAAAAGAAATCTTTGCCAGAAAACTCTTGAAGTTACTATTGTTGTACTACTTCGTTTTTACCGGAAAAGACCCGTCATCAGATGGTTATACAGTTGACTCAGATTTAGAATACGATCCAATTCCAGGATTTAAAGAAAAAGTATTAAAAATATTCAACGGGTCTGATGAAGCAGCGAAAAAAAGAGTTTTACAAGACATCAAAAAAGATTTTGAACAATCTAACATTGCCTCTAAAATAGACACGCTCAAGAATCTCTTGCAAAAAATTCTGAAACCCAAGCATTTACCGAAAGAATTTCCGCTTCACATTTCGGTCAAAAAAAGCATTTTAGAGGATAGTATGAAAACTATTTCTACAAACTCTACATTCTTTAAGCCTGAGCTACGAACCAAACCCAAAGAAGTATTAAAATATATAGCTATTGGTCAAGCAAAGGCTACAGAAAATTCCCTATGTACTCTCACAGCTAAAATTGCAATTAGTGATGTTCATTATTTTGCTACTGACGACCTGCAAAGCTTCAGTATGGAGTATGATATCACAGGAGTGAAAGCTCTGCCAGTGCTGCTAATGCCAAAAGAGCAACTATCCAGAAAAACCTATGAGAACCTGTTTACAAGACGAAAAATAGTCGCCTTTCCCTACAGCTTAGCTAGTAATAAATGGGATGCAAAAAAAAGTTTTGTCTATCGGTTTACCTTCGATTTACTTGCCTATACTTGCCTCAAGTTGTTGTTGCAAAAGCAAAGTAGATTATTCATTCCCATACTACGACTGCAACTGAGCAACCAACAGTCTGATTCACCAGTGGAAGAGTTCATGCGTTCTTTATCTAAAAGGTTATCGCATTTACTCAACGAGGAACATCGCTCTAATTCTCAGGGTATTGATATCAGAAATTTAGAATATAAAGCCCCCAATGTGATGAGTTCCCTGTATTCTGTGTTGCCGAAAAAGTTTACTTTTGACAACCCGTTAGGTTCTCCAAAAGAACTGGACAAACTCGCTATAGTTATAGTTTCCAGTCGCGAGAGCGATGCTAGGTGGAATAGCGACCAAAAACTCTCGAATTTGCAGGGAGAAATTGTCGGAGCAATTCGTCAAAAAGATGGTTCTGTCCGGCTACAATTGCTCAAAACCTTCTCAGAAACCTACGAACATGAACAAATGTTTAAAGAACCTACTGTGGTGCGAGATGAAATAGGGAAAGTTTACAAATTGGGATACAGGCATTTTCTCTACATTGCCAAGGCTCCTTATTCTAGCACCCTGCACATGACACAAAAAGAAGAAGCTTTATTCTTCATGTCAAAAGATGTGATTAAATATTTTAAAGAAAACTACAGTGACATCAAAATTTATCCGATGTTTTTTGATAAATACTATGCAGTTAAATTATCAGAAAGATTGGGAGTAAATTCTTTGTATATTCAGGATACGCTGGAGTTGACAGCTTTAGTAAAAGACCCTAGCAAGCGCTCAGTTGTATTTTTTAACCTGTTTAACGGACTGATAGTAGGTTCAGAGGCAGAACGCAACTATAGGGGTGTAATTTCCTATGCCACATTGTTAAATATTTATTCAAAAGAGATACTGGATGATGAACATATATATCAGGGATTGATTTCTGATACTCAACTCAAAAATGACATTTTGCAGTATTTGACTTTGTTCCACTTTTCTCGCTACGAAAAAGCAAGCGGTAAAAATGGTAAAATTAGTTTTAAATTAGATCCTTACGAAAACCTCATAGGAGATCAATCCGTAGGTAAACTATCTCTGTACAAGCATATGGGAGGAATTGCGGAGTTTAATGCCTTGGCGTTTTTGACAAAAGTTAAAGAAGTTTTAAATACACCGACAGGAGGCGCGCAGTCATGAAATCTAAAATAGCAGAAGATTTGGGGCGTTTGTTTGAAGTTGGGTTTAATATTGGGATTCTTGCTTGCATTAAAGAGAAGCAAATTAAGCATAAGTTTGAAAATTTGTACCTTCAGGAATTGCAGCAGCTAGAGTTTCCGAAGATGCTGAGGAAAATTACTGATAAAATAACCAGTCCTCTGGAAAGAAAGATGGCTGAAAAATGGAGTGTATTTTTCCTACAAAAAGGCTTTCTATCAGGTTTAAACTTTTTTCGAGAGTACCTGGAATCTACAGGTTGGAATGAGCCAAATAAACTACGACGTTTGGAAATTTTGTATTACCAATCCTGTTTTTGTGATGAGAGCAGTATTGGCACTTATGTTAAAGGTGAGAAACAATGGTTTGGAGAAGTATTATCACAATTTGACCAGATTGATAATGTTTCTCAGTATATTGAAGATTACAAAGGGAAAGGTGAGTTTCTGAGAGCTGACACTCTAATATTACTGCGATATGGTAGGCAATTTAGGATTCTGTGTGTAGATTTGTCGGTGTTTTCGATGAGGACATTCGATGATGTTACGGATCTAAACTATTTAGAGATTATCAGACGTTCTTTGAGACGAGATATGAACTATTTGCGATCGAAAAGTGTGTTTTCTAAACTTCGCATAGATACTGAAAGTTGTGATGTCCATTTTTCGGAAGGTTTGAAGAGTTATTTTACTGCTTTTAAGTATGATGATAAGGAGAGTGCTAAATTAATTCAAGCTGGTGGCTATGCTTATAGTTTTTATGAATTTCTCCGAGAAACAGGGATACTTGTTGATGATTCGCCACTAATATTTAATGCGGTAGGATATAGCGATCGCGGAATTAGCGCTATGTCTGTCCGTCCCGAAAATTTAGATGTTTTGAAAACTTGCCACCTAATTTATAAGCATGATTCTAGTCCTCAAGAAATCGCCGATGCTCGCAAGCTAGTTTTAAATAAAATCAAGCGGAGTGCTTACCACAGCTTCGATCGCGGAAAAGAGCTTATTGACGATATATTAGCAATGTCGGCAGATAAAATCAATGTTGTGCGCCACACAGAGCGACTTGAGGGTTTTGTCAACTCGGTGGGAATTGTGCCGGATGAACTGATGCAGCAGTTAGGATTGAGCGGAACTTTGACTTTGCGGAATGCTCACGCTCAACTGATTGAAAAAGCTCTAGAATCTGCTGCTACTTATATCTTTTTGACTGGAAATCCTGGTATTGGGAAGACGACTGCGATCGCCAATTTTCTCACAGCCCATGTAAACGATGGATTTCTGTTCTTTTATGTCAGTCCCAGAAAACAGGTAAATCTAGATATTATCGACAAGTTCAAAAAACCTGGTACTGACGATTTATGCTATGATCAAATATTAGCAATTAATACCTATAGCGACTTAATTAAAGATAGCGGCCATAAATGTACTGTGCAGTATCTCTCGAATCAGCAGCAGGGAGAGTTTTCATTGAAGACTGTTAAGTTTCAAGATAGCAGAGAAACTAAGCGTCAAAATAGGCGATCGAACCGACTCGAAAGACAAGCAGAAAATTTAATAAAAGATCGTGGACGGAATACTAAGGGCGTACTTAACAGCATTTGTGAAGCCATTTATACCCTGATTGATGCTAAACATTCCAACAACATTGTCGCGACTGTTTCCATCCAAGCTTTAAAGAAAACTGATGCGGGGGACACGTTAAAACATTTTGATAAAATTTTTAGGAATGCTTACATCGAAAGGGAAAATAAGGTGCTTCCCGATCGCATGAAAGACATCTCCAGTCGCATCAAGCATTTATTTATCATGATCGATGAGATTACTGGGGATGAGGGAGGCGTAGAATTTTTGAACGGCATCAATGAGATCCTAGACAGGTATGGCTTGAAGGATAATTCTTACGGGTTTAATACAAAGGTGATTGTTGCAGATGCTTCTATCGTTGACAAGGCTGTAATCAGTCAACACTTAAGCGATACCTCTGCTGAACCAGATAAAATCTATTTTCGGAAAGCTGAAAATCCAGGTTTGCCTCTGTCAGTCGAGCATTTTAAGTTTAAGGAAACTGACTCAACTCTGATTAATACTAACTCGTATCCTGCCAAAAGTTTAAGCATTACCTATAAGGTTTTTATTGAATCTTGCAAGTTTAGTGAAGATGCTTTGCTAGATAAAGAGACTGATTTAACCAAGGAAAGACAAGGGGAAATTTTACAGGATATAGAATCTCTGTTAAAACGCTCCGATGTTGAGCAACTGATCGTCTATATTCAGGATAAACAAAGATTGGGTGATTTGATAAACAAGATTAGGGAGCATCGAGGTGAGTTTCAGAAAGGAAAGGATTATATAGAAATACACGCTAATATTGGTGAGGAGGAAAAGGAGTTAGTTCAAAAATGGAAAAAAGATGCGAAGGTAGTATTTATGACTGCTTCAGGTAGTCGTGGGCTATCTTTTCCCAAGGCTAAACACATTTTGGTTGAGATTCCGAGGTTTGAAATAGAGAAAAACCTGATGGAATTGATTCAGGTGATTTATCGGGGGCGCGGAAAGGATGAGATTGATAATCAAGATAAAGAATTGATTTTCTATTTGGGCGATCGGGCAGTGTATTTTGAAGATAACAAAGAGATATCGATACAGGAAAGTAAACTGAGTCTTTTAAATATTTTGTTGATTTTGAAAGCATCTATAATGACGCGAATTTATGGTTGCGGGCAAATTGGTTCAGATAAGTTTATCATTATACCGATCGGCGGCAAGTCTGTATTGGCTGCTGGTGAAACATTTTCGTCCCAAATGAAAAAGCTAATCGACCTGTTGAAAAGCGAGCACAAGAAGAATAGGAGCGATCGGCGTTTACTACAAGTCTATAATAGTCTAGAATATTTACTCGGTCAAGCTGATTTTGCCTTGAGAGAGAATGTTGAGTCTAGTGGTAAATCCCAGACTTCGTATCTGACACAGCGCGAGTTTTTCAACAATCAATTTTCTCAGTTAGTAAGTGAAGGTTTCGAGAAGTTATTAAGCCTTGACAACCTGGAACTAGGCTACATGAGCGGCGGTTTGTTAGTAGTGCCGATCGCATCGCAAACTTTGGAGGAAACCTATATTATGCCTCTGGTAAAAATAGCCAAAACTGCTAATAGTGAACTTTGGCATAATATGCAAACAATTAGCCGTAGTAGTTCCTATTCAGAGACTTTGCAATTTGCCATTAAAGATGCGATGGAGTTAGTTCAAAAACTGACAGATTCTGTTGACAAAACACAAAGATTTGAGCAAAGCAGCCAGCGAACTGACCAGTATTATGCCTTGCCATTGTTTGCGTTTATTGCTGGGGAAGTATTCAGCGAATACTTTGCTAGTAACCCGGAAGAACCGAAATACCAACATTTCCGAGATATCTTGACTCAATATATCCGGGCGCTGTATCCTGTTGGTAATGTTTTGCCTATAGGAGATAAATATCAAGATTTCCCGTTTGTTGTGTTTAGGAGTTACAGTTTAGAACAAATCAGAGAAAAGATTTTTACGGATAAGTATCTTTTGAGTTCAAATGAGTTGAATATACTAAATTTAATTTTGTCTGAAAAAATGTGAATTTGGGGGTTGACATGGTGAATGTTTTAAGATTGGATAATAGTGATTTAGTAACTGTAGATTATGGCGATTTGCTGGACAAAATTTTAGAAGTTTTGCAGGGGAAAAACCCGTTTAGCATTTCGGGCGATCGCAAACGTTTACTAATAGATATTGATACACTGGCTAATCAAGTCGCTACTTGCAAAGAAGTGCAGAATCCTTTGGGTGATTCTGAAAATCAAGCAGATTCTGCTACGGTGAACTTTCTCCCGGAAGTTGAGGTGCGTTTTCGCAGTCAAGTTAGGGAGATTCAAGCTTGTTTGCGCCAGAAATTAGAATCTGCTGTGGGAAATAGTATTGCAATTGGCAAATTTGCAGCTAGTTTAACCAGTCCCCTAGAGTCTTTTAAAGGTAAGGGAAGTGAGTTGGGTTTCAAGTATGATTTTGGCAAATGCTATGATAGTTTGCAGAAACAGAAGCTGAGTTTGGAATGCTTAGATTCTGACTGCGATTCGCTGCTGAAGTTTCATAAAGTAACTATTGTCGTCCGCAATGCAGATATTTTTCAAGAAGAGTTGAAAGCTGGCTTAAAGAATTATATTGCTGAAAATGCCGAGAATAAAGACGATCGTGAAGAACTTAATTTTCGGCTTGATGAAATGGTGGAAAATCCAACTTCTGATTTTCACCGTCTGGTGCGAGTTGTGGATCGGGAAACTCTGGGACAATTGAAGAAAGAAGCGACAATTACTTACTTGGAGTATCTTTTAGAAAATCTTGATTCAACTACCGAAAATGTGCGCGGTTTAATTTATTTGCAAGATTTGATTCGCCGTATGAGGTTAATAGAAGCATATATCAGCGATATTAATAAACCTGACGGCGATTACTTGGTTAGCTATCAGGGCACTCAGGTTAATTACAGAGATATGTTTTCGCGATCGGAAGCTTTTGATTATTTGCCGATCGTTCCGATTATAGCAGGTAGTCTGGGAGAAACTACGGATGACTCTGGGGGCGATCGCCAATTTATTTTTGGCCTTAAACTCAAGTTTGGCAACCCTGTTCAATCGCGGGGAGGCGATCGCGTATTGGACTACTATCTTAATTTGCTAAATCCCGACAGCGAGGAACATCTCGCCGCATTGGAGGCACCAGCAAATCGTGAGACTTTCTTCCGCAAGGTATTAAAAATAGCGTTTTTGTATTATTTTGTGTTTGCCTCTCGCAGCAATCCACTAGCACCAAATTACGACACTGACTCTGAACTTAATTATAATCCGATTGCTGGCTTTGAGCAAAATGTAGTTTCTATATTGCAGGGTTCTGATGAGGATGCTAAAAAAGAGCTTTTTCGCAATTTTATCCAAGGATTTGAGAAGTTTAATATCGCTCATAAAATCAACTGTCTCAAGCAATTGCTGCAAAAATGTATTTTAGATCAAACTATTTTATCACCTCGAACAGAACCGCGACTGATTTTGGTTAAAAGAGGTTTACTGGAAAATATCGATCGTACTTTGACAACCGGAATTTTTTTTAAGGAGGTTGTGGGGCGCAATCCGAAGGAAACACTTCAGTATATTTCGGTGGTAAAGCCAAATGTCAGCACAAGAGCAATTTGTCAATTGCCTCTGAATATTACTATTGAAGATGTTCGCTATTTTCCAACCGATGAATCTCAAAGTTTTAGCATGGAATACAATATCAAAGGTATGCAGGTTTTACCAGTAGTTTGGGTTCCTAAAGCCGATCGCTCTAGAGATGTTTTTTATAAAAGTTTTCAGGATAAATCCATCGTATTTCCCTACGACAACCGACGGTTAGATAGCAAGGGAGGCTTGAAACCACAAGCAGCTTTTGTTTACAAGTTTGCTGTGGCCCTGATGTCGTATATTTGCCTGCAAATCTTGTTAGACAAATTACCAAATAATTTATTTGTCCCGATGGTCAGACTTCATGAAGGCGACTCAAAAAATCCTTCACCTTCGGAAAAGTTTATTGGGCATTTCTCTAAAACATTATGTCATATTTTGAGCGAAAAACAGCGATCGAACTCTAAGGGATTCCGCATCATGGGAACTCCGAGTGGTTTGACAATCCGAAACGGTTTGAGTTCACTGTATTCAATACTACCTAAAAAGTTTCGATTCAACAATGTACAGTTATCTTCTGAGTTGGATAATTTAGCGATTATTACGGTATCTACCAGAGATAGCGATGTAAAAAAGGGTAAGGGTAAGGGCAATCGTGCTGACAGAAAAGCCTGTTTGATGGGCGAAGTCACCGGAATCAGGCGTCAAGAAGATGATACTATTCAGGTGGGAATGCTGAAAACTTTTTCGGAAAACTACAGTCTTCAGCATCTTTATACTCAGCCATCAATTCTCGGAGATATTGTCACCCAGTTATACAATCGAGGCTATCGAAATTTTTTATATATCTCGCAAGCACCTTATATGAGTACGCTGCATATTACTCAAAATGATGAAGATGATAAATTGTTTTTTATGTCAAAAGATATCATCCGACTTTTGAAAGGAGAGCGGGAAGATATTAGAATTTACCCGGTATTTTTTGATAAATACTACGTCCACAGTCCCAAACAGCATAGAGGAGAATCTTTTTATATTCAAGATACAGCGCAGCTTAGCAGCTTGTTTGCAGATACGAGCAAGCAAGCTGCTGTGTTTTTTAATTTGTTTAACGGGATTAAAGTAGAGCAAGGGGATAAGAACTTTTACAATGGAGTGATTTCCTATTCGACGCTATTGAATATTTATGAGGGAATTCTTGATGACCAAAATATTCGTCAAGGTTTGATTTATGATGGTATAATCAAAGATACTTTGCTGCATTATCTCACGATTTTTCACTTCTCTCGGTACAAAGCGCGGCAAAAAATTAGTATCAAGCTAGACCCGTTCGATCGCATTATTGGCGATAACTCAGTTGGTGCTCTATCTATATTTAGTCACGCTGGCGGGAGTGCGGATTTTAACTCGCTGGCTTTTTTGAATAAGGTAAGAGAAGTATTGAGCGTAACGGAGACTGTATAATAACCAAAAAGCAACAAAACTCACTTCAAAAAAATATGACAGTCAAAGTAGGAGATACGGCACCGGATTTTACCTTAACGTCGCAAACTGGCGCATCAGTTAGCCTCAAGGACTTTCGAGGTCAAAAAAATGTCATCGTCTACTTTTACCCCAAAGACGATACACCCGGATGCACGGCGGAAGCTTGCGCTTTTCGTGATAGTTATGAAGTTTTCAAAGACGCTGGTGCGGAAGTGATCGGAATTAGCGATGATTCGCAACAATCCCACGAGAAATTTGCCTCAAAATATCAATTACCTTTTACTTTGTTGAGCGATACGGGCAATAAAGTTCGGCAGTTGTACGGGGTTCCGGCTACTATGTGGATTATG
>JBBSNU010000058.1:0-13493 GCA_038260455.1 Chroococcales cyanobacterium
GCAATCCGCCTCGAACGGGTGCATTTTCCGCTCGCCTAAAACTTGCAATGCGATCGGTCAATGATGAAGAAGGAAGAAGGAAGAAGGAAGAAGGAAGAAGGAAGAGCGAAGAAGGAAAAAGCGTTAATGTTTTAACTTTTTGCTGACGATGCCCGATGCCCGATGCCCGATGCCCGATGCCCGATGCCCGATGCCCAATTCTCAATTTAACCTGCAATTTTCATAAAATAAGAGGAAAATAAACGAGTGCCTCAGTATCAATTCACTCAGGCTAGACGCTACGATCCACAAGCGATCGCTAAATATTACCGCAACCGTCCTTGGAAAGCAATTTGGCGAGCAATTACCGTTATTTGGTCTTTTGCCGGCTTCGTGCTGGGGATGCTGTGGGACAGTTGGCAGCACGAAGCCGCAGCACACCAGCCGGAACGCGCCACCCACCTTCGACAAATACTCACTCGCTTGGGCCCCACTTTCATTAAAGTCGGCCAAGCCCTTTCTACCAGACCGGATTTAATTCGCAAAGACTTTCTCCAAGAACTGATCAAACTTCAAGATCAATTGCCACCCTTTGATTCGGTGCGAGCATTTGAGATTATTGAAGCAGAACTCGATCGCCCCATTAGCGAAACCTACAGCGAAATATCCCCCGAACCTGTCGCCGCCGCCAGTCTCGGTCAAGTGTACAAAGCCCGTCTCATGACCGGAGAAGCAGTCGCAGTCAAAGTTCAGCGACCGAACCTACTGCCAATCTTGAGCCTCGACCTTTACTTAATGCGCTGGGCTGCTGGATGGTTGGCCCCCTTGTTGCCGCTGAATCTCGGCCACGACCTCTGTTTAATAGTCGATGAATTCGGCATTAAACTATTCGAGGAAATTGATTATATCAATGAAGGCCGCAACGCCGAGAAATTTGCCACAAATTTTGCCGACGACCCGACAGTAAAAGTTCCGAGTATCTACTGGCGCTATACTTCAAAATGCGTTCTCACACTCGAATGGATTGACGGCATCAAACTGACAGACATGGCAAGTGTGAAAGCTGCAGGCTTGGACACCGATAGGTTAATAGAAGTCGGAGTCCGCAGCGGTTTGCGGCAGTTGCTGGAACACGGATTTTTTCACGCTGACCCCCATCCGGGAAATCTGTTTGCCTTAGCGGACGGTCGCATGGCTTACATTGATTTTGGGATGATGGATCAGATGGAAGAAGCAACTAAAGAAAATTTGGTTGATTCTGTCGTTCATTTGATTAACAAAGATTATTTACAGTTAGCCCAGGATTTTATCAAACTCGGCTTTTTGACACCAGATACAGATATTATGCCGATCGTCCCGGCATTGGAATCTGTGCTCGGCGATATCGTCGGCGAAAAGGTGGCAGATTTTAACTTCAAGACGATTACAGACCAGTTTTCGGAATTGATGTACGATTATCCTTTCCGAGTCCCCGCGAAATTTGCCTTAATCATTCGTTCTCTCGTGACAGAAGAAGGTTTAGCCCTGACGCTGAATCCCGATTTCAAAATAGTCGAGGTCGCATATCCTTACGTAGCGCGCCGATTGTTGAACGGAGAATCTCCAGCATTGCGCCGTCGCCTGATTGAGGTATTATTCAAAGATGGCAAATTCCAGTGGAACAGATTAGAGGACATGATCGCGATCGCCCGATCCGATCGCAGTTTCGACCTGCTACCCACAGCCCAACTAGGCATACAATTCTTGCTGTCAGAAGAAGGATCGTTTTTGCGTCGCCAATTGATATTAGCTTTGATTGAAGACGATCGGCTTCATACCGAAGAAGTTAGCAGCCTTTGGAACCTAGTCAAAGAAGACTTGCAACCAAGCCGCCTGTTCAACGTTGCTTTAGACGCTTTGACCGAATTCTCCACAGCAGGAACAGCCGCACTGACTCGGTTTTAATTTTAGTCATTAGTCATTAGTCAGTAGTCAGTAGTCAGTAGTAGGGGCGGGTTTAGCTAAGGATATATGATACAAATGACTAAAAAAAAGGACAAAACCCGCCCTCAGTCAGTAGTCTTCCCAACTTTCCATTACCCAAACTAAGGAATTATTCGTGTATTATTTTCCCGAACCTCCATATTTTTTAATGAGCGCTGGATTGCTAGCAGGTATGGTCTCAGGCTTAGCCTTTGAAGCAACACTCAAACAAGCAGTGCAGCAGTGGTCAAAAAATCGTTCTACTCGTACTCTAGCTAACCTGCCAAGGTTGCAATTATCCATACCTTTCATCGGAATGGCCGGGGGAATTTGCATATTTTTAGCTTCTGGAGTGGAGATTTTTGGCTTCCCAAAATTACTGTCTTATGCTCTAGCTTTCCCACTCACACTACTCACCGCATGGTTAGTTTGGACTCAGCTAAACAAACTTTTAATCGAACTAGAACGCGGAGGTTCCCAAGCGCTCGATTTAGATTCATTTGAACAATAAACTTCTTAAACCGCAGACAAACGCGAATAACACAGATAAAAACCCATCAGCGTCCATCAGTGTTAATCTGCCAACATCTGCGGTTCAAAAAAACAATCAAACTAATCACCATCAATCCCAAAACTTCGCAACTTAAACAGAATATTATTAATTTTTTTAACTACCAAATTTTTGAAATTTCTACCCAAACGAACCAACAAATTGGGAGGCGCGAGATTTGGCAGTTTTTCCGGCGAATTCAAATAGCGGTAGTGCAGAAATACCTCTCGGTAGGGAATCTCAACATCTTCCCCAGCACACAATCGAGTAAACTTGGCAGCGGAAATACTCATATAATGTAAATAAGTCAGCCGCCGTCCTTTATCGTATAAAACATAATCTATCACATCAAATTGAGAAGACCAATGATTGCCCGTTACTTGTTCTGGTTGAGAATATGCAAAGTTATAAAAAGAAACGTCACTGCGGGCGACTAAATAGTTAAATAAAGGTTGGTCAGCTCCCCGCAAGGACAAGATTTCAGCTTCTCCTGAAGTCAATTTTTTTAATAGTTCTGCTGAATTATTACGATTTAAAATACCTTTTTTTGAAGCAAACCAACCATCACAAAAAATCAGAGATTTTAGTTCGTCAAGCTGGAAAATTTCTGCAAGTTTTTGTGATGATAAATCAAACACATAATTGAGGTCAGATTTGTACTGAAAATCGTTAGCTACCCACTCAAATTCATCAAGTTTGTGATAGATGTAATCCAGAGATCCCATTAACAGAGTGTCAGCGTCAAAATAGACAAATTTGTCAAAAGGGCCGTCAAAACAGCAAAGTTTTCGGTGCCTTTCCAGACAGTGAACTTGTCGCCAACCTTTAGTTTGCCAAACTTTTTGAGCTTTTTCGTGAGATGTCCAAGCTTGAGTCGCAAAGTCTTCCCAAAAATTGATGGAATCGGTATTTTCAAATAGAGTAACATTGCTTCGCGAGGCAATTTCTACTCGCACTTTTTGCAAGTTATCATCATAGGGAATGATGCAAACAGGAATATCTTGTGCGCCGTTGACTTCGAGACTGTTCAATAAAGCAACTAAGTGGTCAAAAACCACATCGTTTCCGAGAATATAAATGCCATTAGTCATAGTTTAAAGTTTATAAATTAATCCCGTAGGGTGTGTTGGGCGCTTGCGAATAATCTCGCATTATATCGAATATCAATATAGCGCCCAACGCACCCAATCATCGCGTCAGGTGCGTTGGGCGCTATATTGATCTCGCATTATAGCAAATATCAAAACAGCGCCCAACACACCCTACAAATATCTGAACAATCTTTGCACTAAATTGGGTTTTTCCTCATGCAAATAACGATAATGTTGCCAAAGTTTCCAGTAAGGACTACCAGATTTAATTGGTATCCCAGCCCAGTGAATATATTTTAACCTTTTGCCTTTGTCATAAAGCACATAATCTATTTCTTGAAAATGTCTAGAACCAGCCCAGCTTCCGGGTTCTGCTGCTGAACTTTTAACCAGATTGCAGCGCTGGGGAATTAGTTTGAGAATCATATAATTTAGTATAGGTTGGTCGGTGACATTTTGAGTAAAGTCAAAATATTCTCGATGCTGCGCGCATTCTCGCAAAATATCGTACATTTGCGATTCTGTAATAGTGCCTTTTCTGGAAGCCCAAAAACCGCTGTTAAAGACATCTTGAAGTTGTGAGTCGGTAAATATATTTTGTTCTTTTATGACTGGTGAAAATACATTTCGCAGTTTTTCGCTGAGGTGGTGATAGTCGCAGCAAAAAAAGTCTACTTCTGAGAGTTTGTTTAGGTTGGCTGCGATGTCTTCAAAAACGATGATATCTGTATCGATGTACAGAAATTCGTCAAGCGGGCCAAACCAGGCGCAGAGTTTCCGCATTTTGTTGGGAAGGGCTAGAAAAGTGCGATCGAACGTTTGGCCAATTTCTCTGGTAAACTGTTCGACAAACCCCAGATTTGGGAACAATTGCACCCCGTAGAGGCTGCTAAGTGCGGCTGCGACTTGCTGATAATTGTCGTCAAACGGGATTAAAAAAATTGGTACTTGACAATTGTACAGACGTATGCTGGCTAGAAGGGCGATCGCACTTTCGATCACTTGATCATTAGCAACAATATAAATACCGCGACTCACATCAAATCCATTAACATCAGAATAATTCATCTCTCTCTTCTCTAACTCTGCGTTCTCTGCGTACTCTGCGGTTTAATCATTAAAAAAAAATCCCAACTACATCAAACATTTATCCTCAACCTTCTCAATACCCTTTGTAACAAATTCGGCGCAGAAACCTCAGTATAAGACTTTG
This sequence comes from Chroococcales cyanobacterium, assembly GCA_038260455.1. GTDB lineage: Bacteria > Cyanobacteriota > Cyanobacteriia > Cyanobacteriales > Microcoleaceae > Microcoleus. Next base: position 4,796 of record JBBSNU010000058.1, read on the forward strand.
GCGCTTGGGCAAAAACCGGACGCTTCGACGGTTCCCGGAGATAGCGGTAATGCAGGAACAAATCGCGATAGGGAAACTCAATATTTTCGCCCGCACAAACCCTCCGAATCAAATCCGGCTGCACCCCAATATAATGAATATAAGTCAGCCGATTTCCCTGATCATACAAAATATTATCTTGCACTTCAAAATGTTTGGAAGTGACGCTGCACCCAGTTTTTTCGCCATCCGGGAGGCTATAAGCAAAATTATAGCTATTGATGGCAGTTTTCATCACCATATAATTGAGCAAAGGCTGTTCTCCAGCACCTGCATACAAAAGTTCCGCCTCCCCCGATTGCAGTTGAGATAACAGCCATTCTCTAGTATCGCAGTCAAAAAGTCCTTGCTTGCTACCATAAAAACCAGAACAGAATATTTCTGAATCTATGCGATTCTGCTCAAATACTTTTAGCAGTTTCGGAGACAAAAGATTGTATACTTTACTCGAATCGGTAAATTGGAAATCATAAACCACAAAATCGGATTCATTTAACTTATCAAAAACCGCATCAAGCGAGTTCATAGCTAAAGTATCCGCATCCATGTAAATAAACTTTTCAAACGGGCCCTCGAAAGCGCAAAAACGCCGGTGTGCGCCGTAAAGCCGGAATTTTTTGCGGTTCAAACGTTCTGGTGCCGCTGCTTGCATGAAGTTGTCCCATCGCTGAATTGATGCGCTATCTTCATAAACAAAGACGTTGGGACGGTTAACAATTTCAGCTTTGATTTGCTCTATTTGGTCGTCGAAAGGATAAATACAGACGGGAATATTTGAGCCTAAGATAACTTCAATGCTGTTGAGTAAGGCAATTAGTTGGTCGCAAACTGTGTCGTTGGCAAGCGTGCAAATTCCATTCATATCTATTAGTCCTCGCGGGAAAACTAGGACGAGGGAGAAACCGACGCGCTCGCTACACGAAAACCGCTGTAGGGGTTGCTGTCGTCCGCCAAGCGGCAGTTGCGAAAGGCACTGCGGCAACAGACCCCATAGTACTCCCAAGAATTGCCACGCTGCACTCGGCGAGCATCTCTGCCAATAATTTCCCAGGAACTTCCGTCAGTTGGTGCGCCATAGTAGCTATCGTGCCACCTATCGCTGCACCACTCCCAAACATTGCCGTGCATATCGTACAGTCCAAAGGCATTCGGGGGAAAACTCCCGACATCGGTTGTTTGTCTGCGCCCAAATCCTTTGGGGGCGTTTGGGAAGGGGTAGGTTCCGTCATAGTTCACTAAATCGGAGGTAATGGTTTCCCCAAAATGAAACGGGGTTGTTGTTCCGGCACGACAGGCGTATTCCCATTCCGCTTCACTCAGGAGACGATACTTTTTCCCGGTTTTTTGCGAGAGTTTGGCACAGAATTCGACAGCATTTTGCCACGATACAGTTTCTACAGGACGTTTTTCACCTTTAAACCAGGATGGGTTGTTTCCCATCACTGCTTGCCACTGTGCTTGGGTGATGGCATATTTGCCTGCATAAAAAGCGGGTACTGTTACTTGATGCTGCGGTCCTTGACTATCGAATCTACCTTGGTCTGTTGCTAGCGAACCCATTATAAAAGTGCCACCGGGAATATAAACCATTTCCAGCACAACTCCGTGCCCTAAGTCTTCAGGAAAGAAATGAGCATAATGACGGCGACGACTGTTTTCTTTTCCTTCAGCATCAACTGTTATTACATCAAAATCAAAAATAGGCAAATATTTTTGTAAATGCTCTTTTATATTTGGTTCATCTCTATCCTTCAGCAGCGAATATGCAGCAAACTTCGCCGCCATTGATTCATCTTGCAGTACCCCAATTATTAAATCTAAACCTGCATCTCCATATTTCAGCGCTTCAGACAGTGCGGTAATTCTGACTTCGACACCGGGCGAAGCTAACCGACTCTTAACACCGGGAATCCCGCCTAAGACAGCCGCACCGAATGGCACTTGAGATTTGCCGCCGAGTACAGCATCGTATTCTCTGGGTTGATTTGGATTTTCTGTCATTGCGCTATTTCCTAAGATACAAAATTAGATAGCCAATTGAGCAAGTTCAATTCGTGGAGAATGATTTGTCTGGCTTCGGCAATTTTCTCCCTCGCTTCATGCCAATAATCCGCAGTAGCCACAACCTCTTTAATAAATTCTACTCCTTTCTCATCCAAACTCGCCAGCCGCAGAAAACTCCCTGCAGGCAACAACTTATCCGCCGCCGAACCGCCGTAATAAATTGGCAAACACCAAGCTAACAAAGCATCCCAAAGCTTCTCGCTGACATACCAATCGTTCTCTGCATAATTTTCAATAGCCAAATTGTAATAGTATGGCGCGACGGCGTGCCATTTATTGTTCACAGTGCCGTTCCCGCGCGCCCAAGTTGGCAAGTTTCGCCCGTAAAGGTCAAAATCCAATTCTTGTGATCGCAGCAATTTGATAAAATCTAATCGTTGGCGGTGATTGGCGCTGCGACTAACACCTGAAGTAATCCAAGAACAGGATTTAGTTTTAACTGGTGGCGGCATTTCATTCAGTTCTCGAAACGAGTTGCTGTGATACCAAATCGCTGGCATATAATTGGGTTTTGGTGCGAAGTCGTCGGGGCCGGAAATGTAACCGCAATAAAGTTTTGCTTGTTCGTAATTGGCTTTGGTAATTTCAATAACTTCTGGTAATGGCGGCTCGCGGATCAGGTAAATTATGCGTTCTTTGGGGACACCGCGCAATTTTTCTCGAAGGTCATTTTCTGGGTTTTGGGGGCTTGGACGGCGGATTTTGTCGAGCCAGGATTGCTGTTTGGGCGGTTTGGGAAAGTCGAATTGATACATGAGTAAAAAGTCGGGTTCTGGGTGGTTGGCTAGCATTTGAATGTTGCCCCATTTTCCGAAGTTGTGAGGTGTTTGTTGCCACAGCCAATCGCTTTGGTTCATGCCTGGGTAGGTGGTGATTGTGCCGATGATTTTTGGGTTCATAAATGTTTTGCGGGTTCTATTCTTGAGTCTGCGTAGGCAGACTTTGTTTGTGTAGTCGCGGTTTAAACCGCCGACTCTTATCTAACAAATAATTTGCGATCGCACATCCGCATCCACATAACTCAAAATTTTCTGTATCCTATTTTCCCACGAAAACTGCTTGACAAAATCTAATGTTTCTGCATAACCTTCGAGCCTCCTCGGATATTTGGCTAAACTATCTCGAATGCTTTGCGCGAACTTGTGCGGGTTATCCGGTTCGCACCAAATTGCGGCTATTTTTCCAGATTTGAATTCTATTAAAGATGCAATCTCTGTGGCTACAATTGGAGTTCCCGATGCCATATAATCAAAGAACTTCAAAGGAGATGTGAACGTCGCGGCCTCTGTCAAACAGTGAGGGTGAGTCAAAACATCCGCAGCTTGCAGCAAGCTTGCGAGTTGATTTTGAGGCAGGTAGCCGATAAAATTAATGTTGTTAACTTGTTTGTCTTTGGCTAACTGCTGGTATGCTGTTACTTGGGATGAGTCACCACCGGCGATCGCAAATTGAACTTCCGGCAACTCCTGCGCCACATCCACCAACATATCCACACCTTTAAACGGGTAAAGTCCGCCCGCATAAACTGCTAAATGCTGTCTATCATCTCCTAATAATTGCTGCCGCCAATTTTCGGCTGCGTCTGTTTGTCTCACCAGAAACAACTGGTTAAAACCATTGTGCAGCATAATTACTTTTTCCGGTGGCATCCCATTTTCAATCATGCTATCTCGCACAGTATCCGCAACAGTTACAGCGATTTGAAATAGAGGATTGCGAACGATTTCTGGTTCAAATTTCTTATTTTCATGGTGGTGTTGTTCGTAGATAGCGGGAATTCCATTTTTAATCGCAGCTTTAACAAAATTCCAGTCGCGAGTATGAACAATTTTTGTTGATTTAAGCAGGTGAATTGGTAAATAGTATTTGCAAACTATTGTACTCGCACTCGTCCATTTGCTGTCCCAAAAGTCTATCGGCCACGGTACGGGCAAATCTGCTACTTTTAACTTTTCCTCAAGATTGTAGATTTTGGCAAGTTGATCGTCCGGTTTTCGCGATCGAAAAGGAAAAAGCAAATCAACCGGATTCAAAGCACTCCAGCCTTTGCGGAGATACACCAAAACTGCTGGATAACCGAGATTTGCTGCGGCATTGGCAGAATGAGCAACTTGAACTAAACTCGCTACATTGGGCTGCGGCAAAACATTTCTGGTAAAAAACACATAATATTTAGACATGGTAATTGGTAATTGGGAATTTTTCCTATTGAATGTTGACTGTTAACTGTTGACTGTTGACTGTTGACTGTTAACTGCCAACTGACTAATGACTAATGACTAATGACTAATGACTACTTTTTAACAGCCTGACGCTTAATAGTATTTTCGATAAATTCTAAAGTCGTGAAAATGTTAGCAGCCGAGTGATATGATTCTCTGATTAACTCATCTTTTTCTTCGGGAGAGTCTACCATTTCATCTACTAGCAATTTGAGGTAAGCTATCATGGGTGTCAGGCGAGTGCGAATTTCGTAAGAACCTCTAATTAGTGCTTCGTCGCGAGCGGTTTCTTCGGCAAATTGCACTGAATACAAGCGGGTGTAGTAACCTCCTTTTGCTAGCAATTCTTCGTGGGAACCTATTTCTACTACTTGTCCGCGATCGATTACGGCGATTTTGTGAGCTTTCTGGACTGTGGAGAGGCGGTGGGCGATGACTAAGGTTGTGCGATCGCAGCTCAATTTCTCGATCGCAGATTGCACGTATCTTTCGGAAACCGTATCCAGCGAACTCGTAGCCTCATCTAAAATTAAGATTTCCGGGTTTTGCAGCAAAGCTCTAGCAATGGAAATTCTCTGACGCTGCCCTCCCGATAATATTACACCGCGATCGCCAATTTGAGTATCCAACCCCTCCGGCAACAGTTCAATAAACTCATAAGCATTCGCTCCCCGCGCCGCTTCCACAATTTCTGCCTCACTCGCTTGGGGCCTAGCGTAAGCAATATTTTCGCGTACTGAAGCATTAAACAAAAACGTATCTTGGCTAACAATACCCATCGCTTTTCTGAGACTTTTTAGCTCAAATTCGCGCAAATCCGTGCCATCAATTGAAATATTACCTTCAGTAGGATCGTAAAATCTCGGCAGTAAATCTGCCAAAGTTGACTTACCAGAACCCGAAGTTCCTACCAAGGCCAAAGTAGTGCCGTGAGGGAGAAATAAATCAATTTTTTGAAGAACTAAACTCTTGTGATTCGGATAACTAAAAGATACTTTATTAAAACTAATTCCCGATTGCAAATGAGTGTACGGCACAGAACCGTTCAGCATAAACGGCTTGTCATCGCAGCTCAAAAAATCATTAACCACCTCTACACTAGCCGACGTATTCGCAAATTGACTGCGCCCACTATTCAACTGAGAAATCAAAGGAATTAACCGAAAAAGTACCAACAAATAGGTCAACAAAACTGTTGAAATAGACTCTATTTCATTAGCAAATATTGTGCGGCCTATAAAGACAATTAAAAGAATAACTATTAAATTAACAACTTCGTTAATTGGGGCGATCGCCGCATAATTTACCTGAGCTTGAAAATCCGCTTGTTCTCGCCTTTGAATTAAATGCTTGATCCGCTGATACTCTCTTTCCTCGTTCCCCGTTGACTTAACCAGCCGAATCCCAGTTATAGTTTCCAGCACCCTAACCGAATAATCCTTCGACATTTCAGAAAGCACCAGGCCAAAATGCTTAGAACGGTGAATAATATATTGATTTGTCCAAGCAACTAACGCCAGCAAAACTGTAGCTGTCACCGTCAGTTTCCACGAGATAGAAAGCAGCAAACCCACAAACACCAAAACAGTAATTGAAGTAGTAAACATTCCGATTGCCGTGCCAACTGCACTAGCCGTGCGGCCAATCTCTCCGCCCAATCTATTAATTAAATCCCCGACTTTAGTTTTAGAATAAAAGTCTAAATCTACTTCTAACAACAACCGCAAACCTGCTTCTCGCAAATCAAAAGTCAGAGAGCGCGTCAGAGAAGTAGCCACTAAAGTATTGATATAACTTGCAATATTTTTTAAAAAAATTGCCACAAAAATCGCCGCTGTCATCAACATTAAACGCTGATTTTCGGGCATTCCTTCAAAAGGATACATCAAAGTTTTAATGAGAGTTGGAGCGCCGCGCAGCTCCACCGCTTCATCCAAAAAATTTAAAAGCACCGGTACAATCAGAGTAGTGCTGATACCGCTGAATAAAGCCCCAGAAAAGCCCAGGATCACAGTTGATAAAATCCTGCCGGGATATCGTCTGGCAAATTTTAGGAGTAGCTTATTCGCAGACATGAAGCGTTCCCAGCTAAACAGTATGGCATTTCAAAATATACTTTAATTGCACCCAGTTTTTCTTCCTTCATTCAGTCGCTTAAATGTCATCTATACAACCTGAAATTATATCTGAAAGTATCGGTGCCATTGCTTGAATGCTATATTTTTTTACGCATCTTTCCCGAGCTTTCATTCCTTGCAAATTCGCGACTGTCAAATTTTGAAATATCCATTGAATTTTTTGGGAAATTTGAGCGGGAGAACTCGGCTCGACTAAATAACCAGTTCCTCCTAAAATTGCCGGAATATCCCCCACCCGTGTAGACAAAACAGGCTTAGCCATTGCCATGCCATCTGTCAGCTTGAGCGGAAACTGAGCCACCGCTGTCAGAGTCTCTCGCTGAGGAACAACGACAACGTGAGCCGCCGCCACAACTTCAGGCATCGTCTCGACTGGAAATCTTGGCAGTTTAACAATCCAACGCCCCCATTGTTGCATAAGTCTATCATCATAATCATCATAAGGACTTCCGCCGACGATCGCTAATTTTAAATCCGGCTCGTTTAACTGTTCGAGGGCCATCAAAACATCCTCAACACCTTTGTGAGGTCGAGGCGCACCCGGAAACATTAATATTCTATACCCAGACAAGCCATAACGCTCTCTGCTCAATTCAGGATTGTATTTAGCAGGATCGAACATTTTAGTATCCTTACCGTTAGGCAAATATACACCACCAAAACGCTTTTGTAAAAATTCAGTATGAACGGTGACTGCATTAGCACGGTGGATCAAACTTTCCATCCACTTGATATATAGCGGGTGATCGGGTTTTCTCAATTGACCGTTTTGTTTTAAAATATCTCGATAAAGTTGTTTAAAAGAAGGGCGATATTTCCATTCATCTGGGTCGCACCAGCTCAGTTCCCAGTCATCAATATCTAAAATCACAGGGCGGCGAGTCTCCAGTTTTTTTAGCAGCGATAAACCAAAGCTTGTCGGTTTAGGTTTGACTGCATAAATGATATCTCCATCTATTTTTTTCAAAATTTTTTGAGCATCCATCAAAAATGTCGGATAGTTTGTCCCTGGTATCGCACAGACTGGAATGTTTGCAGGAGGAATCGCGTACAATTCTTGACCAAACTTAAATCCAACAACTTCTACCTCGTAGTTAAGCTCAATCAGGACTTGAGCCAAGAGAAAGGCACGAATTGCGCTTGCTCCCGATAAATCGCTCACCACTAATGAAACTTTCACTGAGTATTTTTTTTAACATTTACTTGATTTTCCTGCTTAACCGATTTTTTGTCAAGGCGATCGAAACTTGGGTTTCCAGACAAAAGAAATGGAGTTTTTAACCAAGGGAAAGTAGGGGCGGGTTTAGAAGAGGATATATGATACAAATCAGTAAAAAATGGGCAAAACCCGCCCTCAGTCATTAGTCATTAGTCATCAGTCATCAGTCATCAGTCATTAGTAGGGGCGGGTTTAGCTAAGGATTTATGATACAAATGACTAAAAAATGGGCAAAACCCGCCCTCTTGCTTGTTCTAGGTAAATTCTCGGATGTATTGACGCTATTATTTAAATTTATTGCCAGAATTTTGTTACTTTTGATGCTGTTTCGCAGCCAAGTTCAATTATTTTAAACGCCAGGGATTGTTAAGTTGATTTGGTAAAAATATTTTAGCCGTGCGATCGACTATTCGAGTCAAGAGCGATCGCGTGACGTTCTTTGCGTACTGCGGGCGGTAGGGGTAGGTGCAGTGCATGACTTTAATCGGTTTGTCGATCGCATAAACATCTTTCCACTTATCCAAGTAGTTGTAAACAGGCGACAATGTTTTCATTTTCGGTTGGACAAATTCCACAGCCGCCGCAAAAGCACCTTGGTCTTTCAATAATAGCACATTTTGGTTAGCTACTACTATCTCGAAATATTTCTTAAAACTTTGGAAAAAGTCGCAATTTTTACTGCTTTTCGTAAAAGCGATAAATCCGCCGTTGTATTGAATGCTATTTTGATTTAGCGGCAATCCGACAGACTGCAAAGTTGACAGAATATCCTGCTTAACTCTTAATAAATTTGCAGCTTTAGCAATCGCTGGCTGCACATCTTCAGTCACCAACAAATCCACTTCGTCAAGATAGTCAAAAACTTCATCTATTGGCGACAGCAAACAAATATCGCAGTCCATATAAATAGTTTTGTCAAACAAAGATTCTCGGTACAAAGCCAGTTTAGCTTGGCGCGAGGCTAAAACAGGATTTTCGTGAGAGGGTGCAGGTTTCAATATGACTTTTCCAAATAC
>JBBSNU010000059.1:0-13453 GCA_038260455.1 Chroococcales cyanobacterium
CTCGCTGTACGAGTATTTTTTAGTTGTTTTTCTAAAAATTCTACACTTTCTTCAATTGTGATTTTTAAACTACGAGCCATAAAACGCACCATAAACGCTATCTCTATATTATATGCAGCTTCACATAAAATTGGTATAAGGTGCGGCTGGGGTATTCTAGGTTGATAAGATGTGTCCGGTTCTTAACGAAACTTGACAATAGATTAAGAATTATTGCCATAAAACAAAGGTAAAGTTGTGGGAAGGGCGAGTAAAATCCCAGCCAGCAAAAGCGTTTGAGGTTTTTTCCCATCTGTAAATCTTCAGAAAGTTATTATTTCTAAAGGATTCATCCGGTGAGAAAATCGGAAACAACCTTAAAATTTAGCAGTAATCGCCCGATCGGGCAAATCTCAACCAGCATAAGGAAAAATACCTGTCAGTAACTCAGCCCTAAAGGGACTGAGCTTGTTAGAGCGATCGAGCAAGCTGTGCTGACCAGCCTAAGACCTTAGAGGTCTACGTTATTTGAGTCATGACACCCTGTGGATGCGAAGCTAGTCCCCTGCCCTGTCATCTGCAATTAAACAGTCTTAAAGTCACTGAGGCAGTGTTGCAGGTCTAAAAAGCTCTTATAACATTGACCGACAAGCTAACATTACCCCGCAAGGGAGATCGAGGCAACCATACCTCACCGGAGGGGCAACCATACCCCTCCACCCCTCACCGGAGGGGATTCAAGGCGGTTTTAACCGCCAAGTCGTTTCCTCTCAGGTCTAAAGACTCTGAGTTTCCCACTTACCGAGTATTTTTTATGAAATTGGCTTATTGGATGTACGCAGGCCCAGCCCACATCGGCACTTTGCGCGTGGCCACTTCTTTCAAAAACGTCCATGCAATCATGCACGCACCGATTGGAGACGACTATTTTAACGTCATGCGCTCCATGCTAGAGAGGGAACGGGATTTCACCCCGGTAACTACCAGCGTCGTTGACAGACACGTACTGGCGCGGGGCTCGCAGGAACGGGTGGTGGACAATATCACCCGCAAAGACAGAGAAGAGCACCCAGATTTAATCGTGTTGACTCCGACTTGCACCTCCAGCATTCTGCAAGAAGACTTGGAAAACTTCGTAGAGCGAGCTCAATTGGATGCGAAAGGCGATGTCTTGCTGGCGGATGTTAACCATTATCGGGTAAACGAACTGCAAGCTGCCGATCGCACTTTGGATCAAATCGTCCAATTTTACATTAACAAAGCCCGCAAAAAAGGCGATTTAGTAGAAGCTAAAAGCGAAAAACCATCTGTCAACATTATCGGTATGTCTACGCTGGGTTTCCACAACCAGCACGACTGCACCGAGTTGAAGCGTTTGATGGCAGATTTGGGAATTGAAGTCAACGAAGTTATTCCCGAAGGTGCTTCGGTTCACAACTTAAAAAGACTGCCCCGCGCTTGGTTTAACTTGGTTCCTTATCGGGAATTGGGGATGATGACCGGGGAGTATTTGCAAAAAGAATTTGGCACTCCGATGGTGGATATTACGCCGATGGGTGTGGTGGAAACTGCACGCTGTATCCGTAAGATTCAGCAAGTTTTGAATGCTCAAGGTGCGGATGTTGATTACGAAAATTTTATTGACCAACAAACTCGATTTGTGTCGCAGGCTGCTTGGTTCTCAAGGTCGATCGACTGCCAAAACTTAACCGGCAAAAAAGCGGTCGTATTTGGCGATAATACCCACGCTGCGGCGATGACGAAGATTTTGGCTCGCGAGATGGGAATCCACGTTGTGTGGGCAGGAACCTACTGCAAACACGATGCTGACTGGTTCCGGGAAGAGGTAAAAGGGTATTGTGATGAAGTGCTGGTGACGGAGGATCATGGGGCGATCGGGGATGCGATCGCGAAAGCGGAACCTTCGGCGATTTTCGGCACGCAGATGGAACGCCACGTGGGTAAAAGGCTTGATATTCCGTGCGGTGTGATTGCTGCGCCGATTCACGTTCAAAATTTCCCGATCGGCTACAAACCATTTTTGGGTTATGAAGGCACGAATCAGTGCGTAGATTTGGTCTACAATTCCTTTACTTTGGGAATGGAAGACCACTTGCTAGAAATCTTCGGCGGCCACGATACGAAGGAAGTGATTACCAAGGGTATTTCGGCTGATTCTGATATGAATTGGACGAAAGACGGACAGGCTGAGTTGAATAAAATCCCCGGTTTTGTGCGGGGTAAGGTGAAGCGAAATACTGAGAAGTTTGCTCGCGAGCGCGGTATTGCTTTAATTAATGCTGAGGTGTTGTACGCGGCCAAGGAAGCTGTCGGCGCCTAGTTAGTTTGGTGAGGGCGTCTGTTGTGGCATTGGTGTTAACAATCACGTTAAATGTAGTACAGATATACTGTTTGACGATTCAGCTCTCGATCCCCCCTAGCCCCCCTTAAGAAGGGGGGAACCGGAAACACTCAAAGTCCCCCTTCTTAAGGGGGATTTAGGGGGATCTGGCCTCGGCTATAAACGAGAGATAAAAAGGTTTTCAGGCTTAAGTTGACACTAATGTTATTGTGGATGCCCTTGCTTATTTATAAAATTTCAAATAAGCGAATAATATGGACACAACAGTAAAAATTCTCGAAGATTCCACAACTATTACAGGTTTCTACGATCGAGAAGCGGATGTTCTCTACCTCTCGCTAGGAGAACCGCGAGAGGCTGTAGCTGTGGATATTAGCGATGGAGTTATCGCCCGTTACAATGAGGATAGTGAAACAATTGTCGGTATTACTTTAATTGGGTTGCGGCAGCGGGTATTGAAGGAATTAAATCACAAACTGCACGTAGTACCTCATGCCAATGGGTGGGCGGTGACTGAGAAAAATCTAGAGTCAAGTGAGAAAATGTTTGCTACTCAGGAAGCAGCTTTAAAATATGCCGTGGGTTCGGCAAAAGCTCGATGGCTTGAGGTGGTAATTCATGGTGAAAATGGGGAAGTTGAGGAAGTGATTAATCCCGCGATAGATGCGCTGTTGCAGCGTAGAAGTCTGGGCGAGTCTGAGTCTGGTAAACGTGAATGTTTGGAAAGTGTTTAGATGCAGGGATGTGAAAGTGCGATCGCCAGTCAGAAAAATCGCTATAATATTAGATGAGCCAATCTTGCTCTCATGAAAAAAATCATGTCAACTCCTACGCAAACCCCCCAAACAACCACCATTGAGATCACAATCAATCAGGAACAAAAAGAATTAATCTGCCTCGCCTGCGAAAAGGTCGGCAGAGCCTCCGAATCTGCGTTACCAGGCAGAGCCTGGTAACGAGTATAATCATTTAGGATTGCTATAGAGTTTATCGCATTGACCGAGATATTATCGCAGCCTTACCTTTACTTGGAAACCCATTAATTGCATATTTCGCAGAAATGTTGGAAAAGGCAGTGCTACCTAAACAGCGTGGGTCAAAAGGTTTAGCTGTACGGATGTATCCAATAAAAAGTTTATTCAAGAATAAATTTATCCATTATTTCGGCCCGCATTTAGTCAGATTCATCTTCCGATATTGCTTGATATTCCAAAAGCTGTTCCCCTCGGATAATCCACAATTTACCCGCAACTTCTGCGGCATCCAATCCGCGAATTAATATTTCTACTGCCGCTTGCAAATCTTGCGGTTTCGATTGAGAAGGCACACGCAGTAACACAATCCCAGAATAATCAGAAGGATTGTAGCGGAGGCGATTGCCAAACCCCCTATCCAAAGTCACCAAACATCTATCTTCCCTCCGACATATATCAATTAATAATTCATCCGGTGTTGAACTCAAATTTTGTTCCCGTACAGTCGCAACATCATGGCCAGCCAAACGTAACATCGAAACAACGCGGATGCTGCCCAAATTTTCATCAAGTTTTAACTTCACTTTAAAACTACCTTTTTTTCACCCAGAGGAATCTCGACATAATAATCTCTTGCCAACTCAGCCCCATAAGCAATGCAAGCCAAAACATCTTCTCGTTCAATTCCCGGATATTCCTCAAGCAATTCTTCCAAAGTCATGCCGCTAGCGAGAAAGTCAAGAATCAGAGAAACCCAGATGCGATGGCCGCGAATACAGGGTTTGCCAAAGCAGATATTCGAGTCGATTGAGATGCGAGACAGTAAATTATTTTGAGTCATGTCTTTTCAATTAGATATTTTCCATCTTCTGGCAGATCGTAAATAATTGTATCCCAATTAATTACTTTTTCATTTTTTATTGATGATGCTTTGACGACTAAGACTCCACCAACATAATGAACTTCGCACTCTTCATCCATATTTGCTGGTTGGCTGTTGCCAGTTTCATCGGGCGGTGAAGCTACTTCCTGCTGTTTCCGCTGCCATAACAGGAAATCAGCAAAGTTGAGGATTTCTTGCAGTTCGATTTCAGAGAAGTTTTTCAGTTTTTCAACGAGTTTTTCTTTGAGAGGTATCACGGCTATTTTTTTCCTTGATTAAGACGACCGCTAGATTCAGTTTAACACGAGGCAAGAGCGATCGCCCTCACACCTCATTTTGATTATTGTCTTTCTCAACTTCCTCAAAATTGACTTTCTTATAAATAGCCGATAGAGGAACTTCTAGCTGAAACGAATTAAACACTAATGCGGTATCTTCCTCGTCATACTCGCAATACAACCATCTTTTATTCTCCGTTTTAGAATACTGCTCGACCTTAATTTTTGTTTGGTCAATCAGAATGTATTCTCGCAAAGTAGGAATAGTTTTGTAAAATATAAACTTGTCACCTAGATCGTAATTTTTAGTAGACTTTGATAAAACTTCCACAATCACTTGAGGATTAGTAATCATGTCTGTGCGATTGTTGTGGTACTCAGGTTTTCCCAAAATTACCATTATATCGGGATAAGTGTAAAGTCGCACTTTTGGTACCCACAGACGCACGTCACCGATGAAAATGCGATAATTCTGTTTTTTGAGAGCAAGAGTCAAAGCAATGTACAAATTGCCAGCAATTTGATTGTGGTTGGTAGATACGCCTGTCATAGGAATAATTTTCCCGTCGAGATATTCGCTTTTGTCTTCTGCTGTTTCTTCCAGTGCTAAATATTGCTCTTCTGTGAAGTAACGTTGCTCGGTTGTTGGCAAAGTGGTTGTCATGAAGATATTCTCCCACCAGGATGTTGAACAAATACTTTTTTTGAGTACGCGCGGCGAAGCTATCCCGTAGGGAATCGCTCACTTAAATAATAACCCAAATTCCCTACAATCCGTAACAGAAAGGCGATCGCCCGTAGGGAAACGGCACTGCCGTCTCCGGCGGGGGACTCGGCGAATAAAAGATAATTTGTATGGGATTGAAAAGTGTAGTCGTAGGGTGCGTCGCTATGAAAAATCTCTAACTTGCATATCGACAATCTGAAAGCGACGCACCTATCCCATCACTCACAGACTATAAAACAAAACCAACACTTCTGTGACAAACAAGTCGTAGGGTGCGTCGCCATGAAAAATCTCTGACTTGCATATCGAAAATCTGATAGCGACGCACCTGTGCCATCGCAATCCAGTCTAAACAAACCATATCAGTCGTAAGGTGCGTCGCCATAAGATTGTCTATCTTTTCCTAGGGATTTTTTATAGCGACGCACCCTACTAATACTATAAAACAAAACCAATACTTCTGTGACAAAACAAGTGTTGGGCGCAGTCAAACTCCAGTATTGTGTAAGGTGCGTCGCCATAAGATTGTCTATCTTTTCCTAGTTAACTCGTAGGGTGCGTCGCCATGAAAAATCTCTGACTTGCATATCGACAATCTGATAGCGACGCACCTCTGCCATCCAGTATAAAAAAACCATATCAGATGAGCCAAATTAATTAACTTTCCCATACAACTTGGCAAATCCACCGCACAATCGCTCCAATCAAATCAGATTGACTGGGTGAAAAAGCTGTCAGCGAATCCGCGTCATTATCGCCAACAATAGCAATATTGCCGTCAAACTTGCTTAAATCATTGACAAATGTCTCGGTAAATCCTGTCGCCTCTTCCCCCCGCGAGTTGTAGAATACTAAGATGAAAGATTTCTCGCTTTCCATCAGCAGCAAATCCCAATAACTTTGTAAATCTGCCATTGTTTTCGGTGTGGCATCGTCACTTTTGGGACAGCCTTGTTTCAGCATTTGGGTGTAAATCTTGGCGGCGGGGTTGTCGGGGTTGATGAAGTTTTTGCTGTCGATGCACAGGAGTTGGATTTGATTGGATAATTCGGCTTGATTATTGATTTCTCTGGCAATGTCTTGGGGGAAAGTTTGCCAGTTGAGGGTTGATGTGGTTGAGGTGAAACCGACTGCGGTTGTATCGGGAACTTCGGGATGGGGTGTGGTGGGTGGATGGTGCCATGCGTCATAGAAGGTGGGGTAAGGGAGATTTTGGGCACAGCGCCAGATGACTGTGTAGGACTTGTGGCATCTGCGAAGGTAATTTTTATAAGTCTTATCCGATAGGCAATGCTTTAAGGCAGTGACAACCCCTGTCATTTGCTGAGTTTCTGTTAAAGTTCTCATTAAGATTGTTACTGCCTCCCGTCGGATAGATTGCTCCCCAGATGGGCGACATAAATCAGTTAAAGCAGGGAACACATCTGGGTTGGCTTTGTCTATTTCCCCTGAGCTTTCTGGCGCTCGCATTCTGAAAGATGGATCACGACCGGTGCATATTAACTGAGTTAAAGTGGCGATCGCATCTGGGTTATTTTTGTCTATTTCCCCTAAGCTATATGCTGCTGCTCCCCGGAGAGATTCATTTTCCGAGGTGCGGATTAACTCAGTTAAAGCGGCGGTCGCATCTGGATTGCCTTTGTCTATTTCCCCTAATCTTTGTGCTGATCGCAGCCGGATAGATTCATCATCAGAGGTGCGGATTAACTCAGTTAAAGCGTCGATTGTATCTGGGTTGCCTTCCCCTATTTTCCCTAAAATATATGCTGCTAGCGATCGGATAGATTCCTCCCCAGAGGTACGAATTAACTCAGTTAAATAGGCTATAGGATATGGGTTATTTTTGCCTATTTCTCCTAAAGTGTTTAATGCTGACCACCGAATATCTTCATCACCAGAGGTGCGAATTAACTCAGTTAAAGCCGCGATTGCATCTGGGTTGCTTTTGCCTATTTTTGCTAAGCTATATGCTGCTGCTCCCCGGAGATCTTTATTTTCCGACGTGCAGATTAACTCAGTTAAAGCGGCGATCGCATCTGGGTTATCTTTTCCTATTTCCCCTAATATTTCTGCTGCTTGCCCCCGGATATCTTCATCACCAGAAGTGCGGATTAACTCGGTTAAACAGGCGATAGCATCTACGTTTTTTTTATCTATTTCCCCTAATATTTCTGCTGCTTGCCGCCGGACAGCTTCATCACCAGAGGTGCGGATTAACTCACTTAAATAGGCGATCGCATTTGGGTTGCTTTTGTCTATTTCCCCTAAGCTATATGCTGCTTCCCGCAGGAGGTATTTATGTTCAGAGGTGCGGATTAACTGAGTTAAACAGGCGATCGCATCTTGGTTGCCTTTGTCTGTTTTTCCTAAGATATATGCTGATTGCCACTTGATAAATTCATCCCCAGATGTGCGGATTAACTGAGTTAAAGCGGCGATTGCATCTGGGTTGCCTTTGTCTATTTCCTCTAAGCTATACGCAGCTTGCAGCCGGACAGATTCATCCCCAGATGTGCGGATGAAATCAGTTAAAGCGGGGATCGCATCTGGGTTGTCTTTGTCTATTTTCGCTAATATATATGCTGCTTGCCACCGGACAGATTCATCCCCAGGTGTGCGGATTAAATCAGTTAAAGCGGCGATTCCATCTGAGTTGTCTTTGCCTATTTTCCATAATTTTTCTAATGCTTCCCGCCGGGTAGATTCATCATCAGATGTGCGAATTAACTCAGTTAAAGCTGCGATCGCTCTTGTACGATCGAGCTCTGGCAATACTATTTTTGCTCCTCGTGAAATTTCATATGGCAATCGCTCAGATTCCTGTTTTTTAATATTGAAATATCCTAATGCCAACTTAACAATTGTCGTAACGATCGCATCAGCCAAAGCACAATCCTTAAACTCATCAATTAAGACACCAGCTAGAAAATAAGCTCGAAACCCATAAAAATATTTGCATCCATCATCAAACTCGACCAACGCCTGAATAAAAGCTTCCTTCTCCTCCCTATCCACATCCTTTCGCCCCATCCACAGCAACATCACCTCTTTCCACTGCCGCTCAAAAATCCGATAACTCCCCTGCTGCGGATTCTGCGGCACATGATTCAAGAAAAAGTGCCAATCCTCAATCTCGCACGCTGCAAAATATTCCTGAAAAGAAGGATGATAGAAAGCATAAACAGATTTCAGCGGGTTTTCGGCATCAACTCCGACTCGATTCAGCCAACCTAATTCAATTGCTTTTTCAAATAACTCAGGATGCGGTTTCGCCAGATTGTTGCTGACAAACCAATCGGGCAATATCGATTTATATCCAGCTTCAATTGCTTTCAGTGCAAACTTTCCCAAGGCAGCATTTAAGTTTGTTCTCTGTGCTGCTGTTGTCGGGAAAGCTTGTTTTTTGAAATCATAAAGCGCTGCGACAAATACTTCATAAAGTTCTTCTTTAGTATCGGGTAATTTTTGCTGTCCGAATTCCCAAGTTAAACACAGCAGGAATAACCGCAGGGGATTGCGTGCTAAATCTTTGATTCGCTCTTTTCCCGGTTCGTCTAAGGCGGCGCGGAGATTCGCCCCCAGCTTCCCCTTACCCAGGGGGGGAGCAGGAATTGAGGTAGTTTCTTTGGCGCGTAGAACCCCCCCCAGCCCCCCCTTGGTAAGGGGGGGAGCAAGAATTGAGGTGGTTTCCACCGTTGGTAAGAGATTAGGAATTGGGCCAGTTTCCCCCCTTGGCAAGGGGGGATTAAGGGGGGTAAACCATTGATCGATAAACAACTTCACTTGATCGCAATTATCGCCGTCTCCATAGCTGAAATCGAGCATTTTATAAGTATCAAAATCAGACAGGGCATTCCCCGTAGCCTCCCAAATATTCAGGCGGCAACTGATTACTATTCGTACTTTATTAAATACCGGTTCTCTCAACTGTGGCGATAGAGTTCCCAGGGAATCCGCTATTCCCATTTCATCCGCGCCGTCCAACAGCAACCAGATTTTTCCTTGACTCAGTAAGTCCTGAAATTCTTTCACCCATTCCGCAGGTGCAGCATCCAATTTTCCCGCGGCTATTCGCAGCCAATCTTCGATTAAATATTGGCACAAAGGTTTTTTCACCTCTGCTAAGGATATCCATACCGGCAAATATTCAGTTTCCGCCAATATGCGATCGCCAATTTTCAACAATTGAGTAGTTTTTCCCGCACCCGGTTCGCCGATGACAGCAAGGCGTTTCCCCTTGCTTTTAGGGCTGTCGCTGTTTGTGAGGACTTTTTCGCAAAATTCGTCGTAACTGAGGGGAATGAGTTTTTCGGCTTCCTGATAAGCTTGGGAACCTGTTTGAGGGGAAAAATCATCGCGGCGCTGGGGTTTTTGCTGGCGTTCGATTAATCCCAAGGGGACGTGAATCTCGTTGAGGTCGATTTTTCGCCCTAAGTCGTTGGCAAAAAAAGTGTTGGCCGCTTGTCGCTTGGTTTGGGCTGCGGCGCGGCAGGTTTCGCGCCAGTCAATTTGGGTTGCTGGCGGTGAGGGTGGATTCCATTCGTGGCGATCGACAATTTCGGTTATCTCTAAATTTAAAGCTTCGGCGATCCAAGTAATAAAGTCTCTCTTAATTCGCGTTTTAGCAAGAAACCGCTTAACGGTGTCAATACTCACGCCTGACTTTTTGGCCAAATCCTCTTGAGTCCAACCTTTCTTATCCGGTTTTTCAGGCTTGGGCAATTCCGCCATTCTTTCGCGAACTTTCTCTAATCCTTCTGGAGTCAGCCCTATGGTGCTGGAATTGGGAGTTTTGCTCATCGGTGGTAAGTGGAGAGATTGCGACTATCCATAGTTTAGTGAATAGCTAGGGAAAAATCCTAGTGCAGATCGGTGCAGTTCAATCTGCACTGTTTTGCTCTGGATGCTGCCCCTGGTATCCGGGTATTTGTAGATTATGACATTTAGGAATACCGCCATGAAGTTCAAAGATATTGTAAAAACTCACAATTTCACCTGCGTTGTTGGACAATTGACCGAGTTTGGCATCGTCAATTTAATCTCATGGTTCGATCCAATTTCAGGATTTGGGATTGGTATTGTTTGCTTGGTTTGGCATATTTTCCAGGATATTAGGGAAGAATAAAAAGACAGCGATAGTCGCTCCAAATAGGTTCGTAGTAAGGACTTTAGTCCTCCGTTGGAGCGTCGCAGCAGATTTTAGGTCTTTAGTGGCGCGCACTCTTAGCACCGCCCCTACAAACCTGAAATCTGCTGTATTAGCTTCCGAAAGTGCGATCGCCCACCTCATCAATGATATGCTTGAGCAAGGGATTACCTCGCTCCTGACAAGTCATAGGGAGACTCAACAATGACAACAGCAACATTATTTCAGTGGGTAAAACTCAAGCAAGATGTTCCTAATAGTCCAGTAAAGAAAGGTGACACAGGAGTTATTTTAGATAATCTCCCACCCACCAACAAGCAGCCCGAATCTGGATATACTTTAGAAGTGTTTAAAAATGGTGAAACTTTAGATGTGATTTCTGTCCCTATTTCCTGGGTGACACCGCTACCTGAAATTTGGGGAGATTCTCAGTACGCACCAACTGAGATTGAGGTAAAGGCTTTAGATTAGCTTCGGAAAGGGCGATCGCACTTCCGATCGCTAATTCGCCCGCACAAAACAACAAAAAACCCTCCCCAACAAGGAGAAGGGAGGGCGAAAAAGAGAGTTAGAAATTTAAATTTTTGCCGAATTAACAATAGGGAGTCACATCCACGCCGCACTCGTCAGCCAAATAACACAAAGCCCGAAAGCGAATCCCAACCACTTGCTCGTAAAGCGGATTTAACTTGCACAGCGGCGGAATGTGAAATAAAGTGCGATCGCCAAACTTGACTTCCCGCTCAAACGGACACTGGCTGGGAATAAATTTGCACAGCAACCGCGCTAACTTTGGACTTTTAATTGTAGTGTTATCAAGCCACTGTTTCAGCGGGTGCAACAGGTCAAAACGCGGCTTTTGACCGTAATATTGAGAATTTGTAGCGACACTAACAGGGGTTTCTTCTTTGCCATGCCATACCCAAATTGGCAGAATTCGATGGGGTACTGTATGCTCAAATACGTTCATTTTGCTCTGTTCCTCTTTTACAACGAGGTGCCAAGAACTCTTTGTAGAGCTTGTGCGAGATTTTGTCTACAATCAGTACCTACAGCAGCTCGTTTTGCTTTACCGGATTAAACTTCTAGAATTAATGACTTGATGCGAGAAAATTAGTTCCTGGAGTTTTTAACCTACCTTTGGTTGAGTCTCCTTTTGCAGTTCTTTTCTGATTCTGACGCATCTTTGTGAAAAAGTCTATACGTGAAAATGCGGAACTTTTGATAAAAGTGATGATAGTTACAAATATAAGCTCTGCTGCAAAAAAGCTGAAACCCCGGCCCAATTCTCACAGCGATCGCCCAGAAACTCCTACAATTAGAAATAATCGGTATCACCACCTTCACCACCCATGAGCAACCCAGAAACCAAATCAATCACCCGCGAATTGCAAAGCCACGCAGCCATTCTCGGCGGCTTCGTTGCCCTTCTCTGGATTATCGAGATCGTTGATGTATTCGTCTTCCGAGGCGCACTGAATGCCTACGGAGTCCGCCCACGCAGCATCGATGGACTTGAAGGCATCCTGTTGATGCCTTTTCTGCACGGCAGTTTTGCTCACTTAGCCAGTAATACTCTTCCTTTCTTAACATTTGGTTGGTTGATTATGCTGCGAAAAGTTAGCGACTTTTTTGTCGTAAGTGCCATCACTATGCTAGTTAGCGGATTGGGAGTTTGGCTGACAGGCGCGCCCAATTCCGTCCACATAGGTGCCAGCGGATTAATCTTTGGTTACTTCGGCTTTCTGCTGCTGCGGGGATATTTTGAACGCAGCTTTACCTCTATTGCGATATCTTTAATTGTCGGTTTCTTCTACGGCAGTTTAATTTGGGGAGTTTTGCCCTCGCAGCCCGGAGTTTCCTGGCAAGGGCATTTCTTTGGCTTTGCCGGCGGGATAGTAGCAGCTCAAATGTTGGGGCGAAAAAAACGGGAAGTATAGCAGAAGGAAGAAGGAAGAAGTCAGTAGTCAGTAGTCAGTAGTCAGTAGTCATTAGTCAGTAGTCAGTAGTCAGTAGTCAGTAGTCAGTAGTCATCAGGAAGAAGGAAGAAGGAAGAAGGAAGAAGGAAGAAGGAGGAGTAAGAAGGAGGAGCAAGAAGGAGGAGTAAGAAGGAGGAGCAAGAAGGAGGAGCAGAAGACCGGGCGGTTGAAATTACGCTATTTTCTTCAGTCCGCGGAGGCGGAATTCGTTTTTGTAGACGCGGTTTCAACCGCCGTCTTATCTAATAATTCAACTTGGGCCGGCAAGCACACAGTAAAAATCGAACCGCAACCTAACTGGCTTTGAACCTGCATATCGCCGCTCATCATCAAGCAAAAATGACGGCTAATAGTCAATCCCAAACCCGTGCCGCCGTACTTGCGCGTAGTTGAAGCGTCGCCCTGCATAAAAGCTTGAAATAAATGCTGCATTTGTTCGGCCGGAATCCCAATGCCCGTATCAGCAACGCGAAAAATTATTAAGTCGGAAGGTTCTGCTATTTCTTGAGTTGTTAAGCTGTCATGTTTAACTCTTTCAACGGACAGGGTAATCGTGCCGCCTTGCGTGAATTTTGCTGCATTGCTCAGCAGGTTGAGCAAGATTTGACGAGTTTTGGTAATGTCAGCATACATCATTCCCAACTCGCTAGCACAATTAACTTTAAACTGATTATTATTTTTCTCTACCAAGGGTTCGACTGTCGAAACTACCTCCTCAATTAAAGTAACTGGGTTGAAAGTTTCTAGATAAAGTTCCATGCGCCCCGCTTCAATCTTAGAAATATCGAGAATATCGCTAATTAAAGATAGCAAGTGTTTGCCCGCAGTTTGAATTTTGTGCAAGTCGGGGATAAAATCTTCGTGGCCTAAATCCTCGGCGTCTTCTTTGAGCATCTCGCTGTAACCGATAATTGCGTTGAGGGGAGTACGCAATTCGTGGCTCATATTGGCTAAAAAAGCGCTTTTGGCTTGGCTTGCAGCTTGAGCGGTTTGAGCGACTTTTTGGAATTCTTCTGCTAATTTGCGCTGGGTAATGTCTTCAGCAATGCCGACGATGCGGTAAATTTCTCCGGTTTCGTTGCGGACTGGAAAAGCCCGATCGCGCACCCAGCAAACTGAACCGTC